>NZ_JAMQAU010000010.1:0-218311 GCF_023701505.1 Pseudomonas sp. SR18
GTGTCACTGCCTGAGCTTTGAAGTCGTCGGTGTAACTGCGGCGGGTTTGCTGTGACATAGGTGCCTCCAAGGTTGCGATTAAAATATCGCTTCTTGGCGTCCGCTGCGAGGGAACAAGTCCACCAAAGGGCTCTTGCCCCAACACTCGGCACCTCGCTTAGGCTCGGTGTGCCCGAACGAAGGCTTGAATCCGTGGGCCGCCGCGATGGGCCATCCTTGGCCCAGCGCGGCTAACCCGGCGTCCTGCCGGGTTACCCACGGATTCAAGCCTGCGTTCGGCCAGCGTGTTTGACGGGGCGCCTAAGATCAAAATCAAGATCAAAAGCGCAGATCAAAAGAGCGCTGACTTCGTCAGCGACAAGGATGTAAGGGCCAGAGCAAAAGCAGATCCAAAGCAGGTCCAAAGCAGATTCAAAGCAGGCTGAGATCTATCTGATATATGGAGATAAAATGTGGGAGGGGGCTTGCCCCCGATGAGGGAGTGTCAGCTGATGCAGCTGTGACTGATCCACAGCTATCGAGGGCAAGCCCTCTCCCACATTTTTAACCCATGTGGGTGAGTCATACTGGGCGTGGCTTTTTGGTTACTTTTGTGCCTTTCCAAAAGTGACCCGCCGTAAGGGCGGAACCATACGCAGCCGTTACCGCAGCAACGGATATGCCCCCAACATAATCCAACCCCCCCCCTTTTCGCCCAGCGGGCTGCCGCTCCCCCCCGTTTGCCGTTATACTCGCCGGCTTTCAAAAGTTCGCCAACGAGTGCTGCCCGCTATGGAAATCAACCCGATCCTGAACACCATCAAGGACCTGTCCGAGCGCTCCGAAACTATTCGGGGGTATCTTTGACTACGATCAAAAGCATGAGCGTCTGACCGAAGTCAATCGCGAGCTTGAAGATCCGGCTGTCTGGAACAAACCCGAATACGCCCAGGAACTGGGCCGCGAGCGCGCCGCGCTGGCGCAGATCGTCGACACCCTCGACGAACTGAACACCGGTCTGGCCGATTGCCGTGACCTGCTGGACATGGCCGTCGAAGAAAACGACGAAGGCGCAGTGGGCGATGTCGTCGCCGAACTGGCCCGTCTAGAGGAAAACCTCGCCAAACTCGAATTCCGCCGCATGTTCAGCCATGAAATGGACCCGAACAACGCTTACCTGGACATCCAGGCCGGTTCCGGCGGCACTGAAGCCCAGGACTGGGCCAACATTCTGCTGCGCATGTACCTGCGCTGGGCCGACAAGCGCGGTTTCGACGCGACCATCATGGAACTGTCGGCCGGTGAAGTGGCGGGTATCAAGGGCGCGACCGTGCACATCAAGGGTGAATACGCCTTTGGCTGGTTGCGTACCGAAATCGGCGTGCACCGCCTGGTGCGCAAGAGCCCGTTCGACTCCGGCAACCGTCGCCACACCTCGTTCTCGGCGGTGTTCGTCTCGCCAGAGATCGACGACAAGGTGGAAATCGAGATCAACCCGGCCGACCTGCGCATCGACACCTACCGTTCATCCGGTGCCGGTGGCCAGCACGTAAACACCACCGACTCGGCCGTACGTATTACCCACGTACCGACCAACACTGTGGTCAGCTGCCAGAACGAACGTTCCCAGCACGCGAACAAGGACACCGCCATGAAAATGCTGCGGGCCAAGTTGTACGAGCAGGAAATGCAGAAGCGCAACGCCGCTTCCCAGGCGCTGGAAGACACCAAGTCGGATATCGGCTGGGGTCACCAGATCCGTTCGTACGTGCTCGATGCGTCGCGGATCAAGGATCTGCGCACCAACATCGAACGCAGCGACTGCGACAAGGTGCTCGACGGCGATATCGACGAATACCTGGAAGCCAGCCTGAAGTCCGGCCTCTAAAGAACCTGTAGGAGCGGGCTTGCCCGCGATCCTCAGCCGTAGGCTGAGGGCAACGAACCTGTGATGGAATTTCAAAAGACATGAGCGACCAACAACTCGACCCGCAAGCCCTGCTACAGGAAGAAAACTCCCTGATCGCCCTGCGCAAGGAAAAGCTTGCTGCCGAGCGCGCCAAGGGCAATGCCTTCCCCAACGACTTCCGCCGCGACAATTACTGCGATGCCTTGCAGAAACAGTACGCGGACAAGACCAAGGAAGAGCTGGCAGAGGCTGCGATCCCGGTCAAGGTGGCAGGTCGCATCATGCTCAACCGTGGCTCGTTCATGGTGATCCAGGACATGACCGGGCGCATCCAGGTTTACGTCAACCGCAAGACGCTGCCTGAAGAAACCCTGGCCTCGGTGAAAACCTGGGACATGGGCGATATCATCGCCGCCGAAGGCACCCTGGCCCGTTCCGGCAAGGGCGACCTGTACGTCGAGATGACCAGCGTGCGCCTGCTGACCAAGTCCCTGCGCCCACTGCCGGACAAGCACCACGGCCTGACCGACACCGAGCAGCGCTACCGCCAGCGCTACGTTGACCTGATCGTCAACGAAGAGGTGCGCCAGACCTTCCGTGTACGTTCCCAAGTCATCGCGCACATCCGCAGCTTCCTGATGCAGCGCGACTTCCTGGAAGTGGAAACGCCGATGCTGCAGACCATCCCCGGTGGTGCCGCAGCCAAGCCGTTCGAAACCCACCACAACGCGCTGGACCTGGAAATGTTCCTGCGCATTGCGCCTGAGCTGTACCTCAAGCGGCTGGTTGTCGGCGGTTTTGAAAAGGTGTTCGAGATCAACCGCAACTTCCGTAACGAAGGCGTCTCGACCCGTCACAACCCAGAATTCACCATGTTGGAGTTCTACCAGGCTTACGCCGACTACGAAGACAACATGGACCTGACCGAAGAACTGTTCCGCGAACTGGCACAGTTGGTCCTGGGCAGCACCGACGTGCCGTACGGCGACAAGGTCTTCCACTTCGGCGAGCCGTTTGTGCGCCTGTCGGTGTTCGACTCGATCCTCAAGTACAACCCTGAGCTGACCGCCGACGACCTCAACGACATCGACAAGGCCCGTGCCATTGCCAAGAAAGCCGGCGCCAAGGTGCTGGGTTTTGAAGGCCTGGGCAAATTGCAGGTGATGATTTTCGAGGAACTGGTCGAGCACAAGCTGGAACAGCCACACTTCATTACCCAATACCCGTTCGAAGTGTCGCCGCTGGCCCGTCGCAACGACGACAACCCGAACGTCACCGACCGTTTCGAGCTGTTCATCGGCGGCCGCGAAATCGCCAACGCCTACTCCGAGCTTAACGACGCGCAAGACCAGGCCGAGCGTTTCATGGCCCAGGTGGCCGACAAGGACGCTGGCGACGACGAAGCCATGCACTACGACGCCGACTTCGTGCGCGCCCTGGAATACGGCATGCCGCCAACCGCCGGCGAAGGCATCGGCATCGACCGTCTGGTGATGTTGTTGACCAACTCGCCGTCGATCCGCGACGTGATCCTGTTCCCGCATATGCGGCCAGAAGTGTAAACGTAGCGAAATCCGAAGCCGCCTTTTATAAGGCGGCTTTTTTATGTGGCGTTTTTAAGCGTCAAGCAAACAGCGCCAGGGTTTGATCTATTCAAGGATGTGAGTCGTGAACCGCGTAATCGCACAAGAAGGCGCCGCCGGCATTGCTGCTGCCGTGGCTGAAAGCGTCCAGTACCAGGGCCGTAAGGCCAGTCGTCGGGGCAGCGAGCAACGCAGGCAAGACATTCTCGATGCGGCCATGCGCATCGTGGTGCGCGAAGGCGTGCGTGCCGTGCGCCATCGGGCGGTGGCGGCGGAGGCGGGTGTGCCGCTGTCGGCCACCACCTACTATTTCAAAGACATCGATGACCTGCTCACCGATACCTTTGCCCAGTACGTCGAACGCAGCGCCGCCTTCATGGGCAAGCTGTGGGTGCGTAACGAAGGCCTGTTGCGCGAGATGGTCGCCTACGGGGATGGCAGCCCGGAGTCGCGCTCACAGCTGGCCGATGACATCGCGCGCCTGACCGCCGATTATGTGCAGCGCCAACTGATCAACCGCCGCGAATACCTGATGGCGGAACAGGCGTTCCGCCAGGAGGCGCTGCTGAACCCGCGCCTGGCCGAACTGGTGCGCTCCCACCAGCAGATTTTGTTGCAGGGCACCGGGCAGTTTTTCCAGGTTCTGGGCTCCCGCGAACCGCAGCAGGACGCCAAGGTGTTGACGGCGATTATCAGTCGGATGGAATATCAGGGCCTGTTGGGCGGCGCAGAGCCTCTGACCGGTGAAGAGATGCTTGAGATCCTCAAGCGTTACATGCATTTGGTGTTGGCCTCGGTCTGACACCGGAGGGTGTCTGATGAAAACCTGGCGCAGCGCAGTAATCGCCTTGTCGTTCCTGCTGCTCAGTGGTTGCCTGGTGACCTTCAAGGAGCCGCTGGCAACCCGTGAAGCGGCGCCGGATGAGTTGCTGGGCCAATGGTCCAGCAAAAATGCCTGGGGCGAGCCGCTCAACCTGCACATTACGCGGGCCGGTGAGCACCGTTACAAAGCCGTGAGCTACCCTAAGGCCACGCCGGAGCAGCGCGACGAGTACCTGTTCAGCGTGTTGCGCCATGGCAACCGCTGGTACCTGTCGGCGCCGTTGCCTACAAAGCTCGGTGGGAATTTTATCCTGGCCGGCTTCGAATTCGACGAAAAGCACGAATTGGTGGTCTACAACCTGGATCTGGACCAGATCCACCAGGCCATCGGCCAACAGGCGTTGCGTGGTCATACGGTAGAAACCGTCGAAGGCGACGGCGTGTTGGTGGATAGCCCCATGGACCAGGTGTTTGCCTACCTGGACAACCCGGCCAATGCCGATGTGTTCGTTGAAGCCGTGCGCTACCGGCGTGCGGGCAAATAACGTTTGAAGAAGGAAGCACCCGGTGGACGATTACCAGCAGACGATACGCACCTTGTCCGATCGCATTGTGCTGGCGCAAACACCGATTCGCGTCCTCGACGCCGTGAAGTGGGACGACAACATTCGCCAGGGATTCCTCAAGGCCAAGGGCAAGGCAATGCCTGCCGTGGACCGCGACTATTACCTGAACCGACCGCTGTCGTTCGATTCCAGCGCAGTGAAGCTGGAATTCCAGAACATTGAGCGTGATATCACCCGTCGGCTCGGCCAGTTCAGCCCGGTGGGGCAGATCATGCGCCGCATGTGCCGTGAATACCGCATGGTGGTGCGTATGCTCGAAGCACGCGGCACCGAGGACTTCGGCCTGATTTCCCAGGAATTGTACGGCGCTGCCTCCGATGCGTTTCATGCTGGCGACCCGACTCTGGCCGACCTGGGGCTGATGCTCTCCGACTACCTGAACAATATCGATGGCCGTGGCGACCTCAAGGACGAAGCCAAGACCCTCACCGCCAAGGACGCCGTCGCCCTGCTGCAAACCCGTTTGAACACGGTGTTCGGCGAGGCGGAAGAGACCATCCGCGTGTTCGAGTCCGACGGCATCGTCGCCGACGCGGCGGCGGGGGCCGACTACATCAAGATCCGCGCCGATGCAATGTTCAACAATCGCGACGTACGCGCCCTGGAAGTGCATGAAGGCCTGGTGCACGTCGGCACCACCCTCAACGGCCAGAACCAGCCGATCTGCACCTTTCTGTCCAAGGGCCCGCCGTCGTCCACTGTGACCCAGGAAGGCCTGGCCATTCTGATGGAGATCATCACGTTTGCCTCATACCCCAGTCGCCTGCGCAAACTGACCAACCGCACCCGCGCCATCCACATGGTGGAAGAGGGCGCCGACTTCCTGCAGGTGTTCGAGTTCTTCCGCGAGCAAGGCTTTGAAATGGCCGAAAGCTATGGCAACGCCAGCCGTGTATTCCGTGGCTCGGTGCCCAATGGCCTGCCGTTTACCAAGGATTTGTCCTACCTCAAGGGTTTTATCATGGTTTACAACTACATCCAGCTGGCCGTGCGCAAAGGCAAGCTGGAGCAAGTGCCGCTGCTGTTCTGCGGCAAGACCACCCTGGAAGACATGCGGACCCTGCGCCAACTGGTGGATGAAGGACTGGTGGTGCCACCCAAGTACCTGCCGGAGCAGTTCCGCGACATGAACGCGCTGGCCGCGTGGATGTGCTTCTCCAACTTCCTCAACCACCTGAGCCTGGATCGGATCGAAGCGGATTACTCCAATATCCTTTAAACACGTTTATTCACGAGGCTTCATCGGATGAGAATCCTCGGCATTCTGTGCCTGCTACTCACCTTGAACGGCTGCAGCTCGCTGCTGTTCTACCCCGAGCCCGGCCTGCCCTTTACCCCGGAAAAGGCCCGTCTGGCGTACCGCGACGTCACCCTCACCACCGCTGATGGCGTGAAGCTGCACGCGTGGTGGCTGCCGGCCAAGGTTGGCGTGCCTGTCAAAGGCACGGTGCTGCACCTGCACGGCAATGGTGGCAATCTGGCCTGGCACCTCGGCGGCAGTTGGTGGTTGCCGGAGCAGGGCTATCAAGTGCTGCTGGTGGACTATCGCGGATATGGTTTGTCCGAAGGCAAACCGTCGTTGCCGGCGATCTATGAGGATGTGGATGCGGCGTTCCGTTGGATCGACACGGCCCCGGAAACCCAAGGCCAGCCGCTGATTGTCCTCGGTCAGAGCCTGGGCGGTGCGCTGGCGGTGCACTATCTGGCGGCGCATCCTGAGCGTCAGGCCAGGCTCAAAGCGCTGGTACTGGATGGCGTGCCCGCCAGTTATCGTGACGTAGGACAATTCGCCCTCAGCACCTCTTGGCTAACATGGCCGTTCCAGGTGCCTTTGTCCTGGCTGGTGCCCGACGCCGACAGCGCAATCAACGCCATGCCGCAACTGACCGGCGTACCCAAACTACTGTTCCACAGCCTGGATGACCCGATCGTGCCGCTGTCCAATGGCATCCGCCTGTACCAGGCCGCGCCAGCGCCGAGGGTGTTGCAGTTGACCCGGGGCGGCCATGTGCAGACCTTTGCCGACAAGACCTGGCAAACCGTGATGCTGCGCTACCTGGACGACCCGCAGCACTTCAACGGCCTGCGCCGCCTGGGCGAAATTGCGAACTACCCCATTCCTAAAGTTGATTCATCAGAGAGCCCGCAATGAGCGAAGAACGCAACATGATCCCGCTGATTCTCACCGGTATCGGCACCATCATCGGCACCGTCGGCTGCCTGTGGTACTACGGCTACCTGCACTTCGCCAAACCGGAAGATGCGTTACTGCTCAGTGACTTCACCATGCTCAAGACCGTACCCGGCGAGGACTACAAAATCTCGCTGACCCCGGCGGCCCAGGTGGCGCAGTGCGTCGATGGCGTGCTGGTGATGTTCGATACCGAGCAAAAAGGCTTGAGCGGCGTGCTGGTGAATAACAAGAAACAGGCCGTGCGCTGCTTGGGGCAGGAAACGCCGCAACTGCAGCAGTAGCAGGTTCGTCATTCCAAATAGCCGGACATATCTGGAACCGTTTTTCGTAAGGTGCCACTGACTAGCCTGTCAGTACGACTGGCAAATAACTTATGAATATGGACTCTGGAGTGTAAACGTGAGTGGCATTAGTGCTATAGGCAAGATGTTGGGAATGGCAAGGGGCCAGGAAAGCCTGGGGCGAGATGTTGCTGAAGGCGCTGGTCATCAAAACGATAAAGTAGACCCGGAGCTGCTCAAGAAGCTGCTCGAAATGCTCTCCGGCGGCGCCGGTGGCGCTCAGGGCGGTGGCGGATCAGGTTCATCTGGTGGTTCGGGTGGTCAGCCTGACCCTGATCAGATCAGGAAGATGATGAGTGGGCGCCAAGGGATGGAGGCGATGATGCCGGACAGTGATAACGGTCGTCAGGTCCAGGTCTGACAGGCACAAAAAACCCACCGTCAGGTGGGTTTTTTTTCAGCATCGATTAATCAGTTCGCCATCGACGAACGTGGTTTGACCGGCTGGTTGTCGTTGGAGATGGTCACTTCAACGCGGCGGTTCATGGCACGGCCCGACACGCTGCCGTTATCGGCAACCGGGTATTCCTTGCCGTAACCGGTGGTCACGATGCGGCGTGGATCAACACCCATCTTGATCAGTGCAACCTGTACCGAAGCAGCACGACGCTCCGACAGGCTCTGGTTGTAGGCATCGGCGCCGGTGCTGTCGGTGTAACCCTCGACGATCACCTGGCGATCCGGGTTTTCCTGGAGGAACTGCGCCAGCTTGTTGATGTTGACCAGGCCGCTGGATTTCAGGTCGGCCTTGTTGGTCGCAAACAGCACATCACCGAAGGTCACCAAGGTGCCGCGATCAGTCTGCTTGGCGTTCAGGCTGTCTTGCAGTTGCTTGATCTGTGCATCACGGGCGTCCAGCAGGGCGCGGGCACGTTCGTCGCCGGCATTTTTCAGCTTGGCTTCGGATTCGCGCAGCACGATGGTGTCTTTGGCCACCTCAACGCGCTGGTTGGTCAGGTAAGCCAACTGGTCGACCTTCTTCTCGTCTTCCTTGTCACGGTAGGCTTTGTCAGCCTTGTCCAGCCAATCTTGCGCGTCCTTGGTTTCCAGAGCCGCTACTTTGGTGGCGTTAGGGTTGGCCTGCAGGGCCGAGAAATTGGTCCGAGCGTTTTCCAGGTTTGCGTTCGGCGGGGTGGAGCAAGCTGCCAGGGCAACGCTCATCGCCAGCAGGGCAGGGATCATCAATTGTTTACGCATAGTCGTGTCGTCCTTTCAATTCGATATCAGGTGCGATGCAGTCAGGGGCGGCGGCTTATTTCTGCTGGATAGCAGCCGGGCGCATGCCTTCCTTACGCAGCTCGTCAACAGCCTTCTGAGAATCCTTCACTGCCTGGTCAGCCTTGGCGGCCTGAGCTTTACGCTCTGCAACGCGAGCGTCCCATTCAGCTTGTTCAGACAGGCGACGGGCTTCGTCGTAGTTTTTGTCGTGCATCGCGATTTCGGCTTGCTTGAGCTTGTCCTGGGCCGACTTCATTTCTACGGCCGCGTACTCGGTGCCGCCGGCGCTGACAGCGCTGTTCACCGCAGATTGTGTAACGGCGTACTGTTCGGTCGGAGGGTTGCCGGCGCAGCCAGCCAGAACGAAGCTGGTGCCGATTGCCAGCGCGGCCAATTTAAGCCCGCGCAGGTGGTTAAACGAGGATTTGGCAGTGCTGGTCTTCATCGTCTTCAACTCCATTGGATAACTCCTGAAAAACTTCAACATCCATCGTAGGTGGTCAGCTGTGGCGGGCTCTGCGGTTAAGCGCGGGGCACCTATTCAAACGGCTGTTCCAAGTGATGGCTTACTGGCTGTGACCGGAGGCTTTTTTGAATAGTTCAGAGAAGATGGCGATTTGCCTAAAAAAATAACTGACTGAATGGTCAGCGTAAAAAATTGGAACTTTTGCTGCACGCAGAAGTACACCGGGCCTTTGGGAGGCCCGGTGTACAAGGGTTAGTCAGGGGGTGTCAGTGCTTGGGTTCGTCGGCACTGGCCGACAAGTCATGCAGATGGCGCCGAGACAGCGTGAGAAAACGTGGCGTCGGGCCGACGTCTTCATACAGCGGGTCGCCCTCTTCATCAGTGGCGATGACGTGCTGCCCCTTGATGTAGGGAAAGCTGGCTTCCAGCTCCTCAAGGGCGGCGCCGATCAGCTCGCCGAGCAGTTCTTCGGTATTGCGCTTGGGGTACATCTCGGCGATGGCCGCCAACCGAGCGGCGGCCTCGACATCCAGATGGATGGCGTACTCGGTCTTGGTCAAGCGACCCTTGGCGTTCTCTTCCCAATGCTGGGCCAGTTCTCGAATTTTCATGGCAACCTCAATAAAGCCTGGGATGGCAGGCGGTGATGAGTGACCAGTCGCGCGCATGGATAACGCGGCGGCTCACAGTTGAGACTAGCTGCAAGCGGCAAGGTTTAAAGTCTTGTCATAAAACGATGCTGACGGCACTCTGGCAGGCCTGCGCGTCCCGGATTTCTGGCTGGAGATTGGCTGATGAGTGATATCGATGCACGCTTGCGTGAGGATGTTCACCTGCTGGGTGAACTGCTGGGCAACACGATTCGAGAGCAGTACGGCGATGATTTCCTCGACAAGATCGAGCAGATCCGCAAAGGCGCCAAGGCCGATCGTCGCGGCGCTGGCGATGAGCTGAGTACCAGCCTCAACCAATTGCAGGAAGACGAACTGCTGCCCGTAGCCCGGGCCTTCAACCAGTTCCTCAACTTGGCCAATATCGCCGAGCAGTACCAATTGATTCACCGGCGCGATGAGTCGCAGCCGGCGCCTTTCGAATCGCGCGTACTCCCGGAGTTGCTGGCCCGCCTGCAAAGCGAGGGTCACAGCAACGAATCCCTGGCCCGCCAACTGGGGCGCCTGGAGATTGACCTGGTCCTCACGGCCCACCCCACCGAAGTGGCGCGCCGCACCCTGATCCAGAAATACGATGCCATCGCCGCGCAACTGGCGCTGCAGGATCACCGCGACCTCACTACCGCCGAGCGCGAGCAGATCCGCCAACGCTTGCAACGGTTGATTGCCGAAGCCTGGCACACCGAAGAAATCCGCCGCACCCGACCCACGCCGGTGGATGAAGCCAAGTGGGGCTTTGCGGTGATTGAGCATTCGCTGTGGCACGCCATCCCCAATTACTTGCGCAAGGCTGATCAGGCCTTGCACGCTGCCACGGGCCTGCGCCTGCCGCTGGAAGCCGCGCCGATTCGGTTTTCCTCCTGGATGGGCGGCGACCGCGACGGCAACCCGAACGTCACTGCGCCGGTCACCCGCGAAGTGCTATTGCTCGCGCGCTGGATGGCCGCCGATCTGTATTTGCGCGATATCGATCATTTGGCCTCCGAGCTGTCGATGCAACGCGCCAGCCCGGCATTGCAGGCCAAAGTGGGCGACAGTGTCGAACCCTACCGCGCCGTGCTCAAGCAACTGCGCGAACGCCTGCGCGCCACACGCCAGTGGGCGCACACCGCGTTGAGCAGCAACACACCGGCACCGGCCGAGGTGTTGCAGAACAACCGCGATCTGCTGGAGCCGCTGGAACTGTGCTACCAGTCGCTGCATGAGTGCGGCATGGGCGTGATCGCCGACGGCCCGCTGCTCGATTGCCTGCGCCGGGCCGTCACCTTTGGCCTGTTCCTGGTGCGGCTGGATGTGCGCCAGGACTCCAGTCGCCATTCGGCGGCCATGACCGAAATCACCGATTACCTGGGCCTGGGCCGTTACGAAGAGTGGGACGAAGACGCACGCATCAGCTTTCTGATGAAGGAACTGGCCAACCGTCGACCGCTGCTGCCGAGCTATTTCAAACCATCGGCGGACACGGCCGAAGTGCTCAACACCTGTAAGGAAGTGGCCGCCGCGCCCGCTGCATCGCTGGGCTCGTATGTCATCTCCATGGCCGGGGCTGCGTCGGACGTGCTCGCCGTGCAATTGTTGCTTAAAGAGTCGGGCGTTCAGCGGCCGATGCGCGTGGTGCCGCTGTTCGAAACCCTGGCCGACCTGGACAACGCCGGCCCGGTGATCGAGCAACTGTTGCTGCTGCCGGGCTACCGTGCGCGCTTGCAGGGCCCGCAGGAAGTGATGATCGGCTACTCCGACTCGGCCAAGGACGCCGGCACCACCGCAGCCGCCTGGGCGCAATACCGCGCCCAGGAACGGTTGGTCGATATCTGCCGTGAGCAGCAGGTGGAATTGCTGTTGTTCCATGGTCGCGGTGGCACCGTCGGCCGTGGCGGCGGCCCGGCCCACGCGGCGATCCTGTCGCAGCCGCCGGGTTCGGTGGCGGGGCGTTTCCGTACCACTGAACAGGGCGAGATGATCCGCTTCAAGTTCGGCCTGCCGGACATTGCCGAGCAGAACCTCAACCTGTACCTGGCCGCCGTGTTGGAAGCGACGCTGCTGCCACCGCCTCCACCCGAGCCGGCCTGGCGCCACTTGATGGACGAATTGGCCGCCGATGGTGTCAGTGCTTACCGTGCCGTGGTGCGGGAAAATCCGCAATTCGTCGAGTATTTTCGCCAATCCACCCCCGAGCAGGAGCTTGGCCGTTTACCGCTGGGCAGTCGTCCGGCCAAGCGCCGCGCCGGTGGTATAGAAAGCCTGCGCGCGATCCCCTGGATCTTCGGCTGGACCCAGACCCGCCTGATGCTGCCGGCGTGGTTGGGCTGGGAAGCCGCGTTGAGCAAGGCCCTGGAGCGCGGCGAGGGCGAACTGCTGGGACAGATGCGTGAGCAATGGCCGTTCTTCCGTACCCGTATTGATATGCTCGAAATGGTGCTGGCCAAGGCAGATGCCGATATCGCGCGCCTGTATGACGAGCGTCTGGTCCAGCCGGATCTGTTGCCATTGGGTGTGCACTTGCGCGACCTATTGTCGCAGGCCTGTGGCGTGGTGCTTGGCCTGACTGGCCAGTCGCAACTGCTGGCCCATAGCCCTGACACCCTGGAGTTCATCCGCCTGCGCAACACCTACCTCGACCCCTTGCACCTGTTGCAGGCTGAGTTGCTGGCACGCTCGCGCCAGCAGGAAGCGGCGCAGGACAGCCCTCTGGAACAAGCGCTGCTGGTGTCCGTGGCCGGTATTGCCGCCGGTTTACGTAATACCGGCTGAGGTTTTTTGCGTGTTCTCAACGGCTTGCAGATAAACCACGACGACCGCCCGGAACCGGGCGGTCGGCGTTTACAGGGCCGGGTTGCACTCAGGCACACCCTACCTATGACGCATGCCGGGCGCGGTTCCTGCGACTTTTGGCGGCTTGTGTGGTTAAGGCCTGCTGTGTATCTTGATCAGCCTTTGGCCGTTTGGGCGGCCCGAATCCTATTGCTACGAGCCACACTTCTACGAGATTTGCCCCAACGCGGTGAATCCGAGCGTCATCTCTATATAAAAATTGAGGAGCACATCAATGCGCGTCATTCTGCTGGGAGCTCCCGGGGCCGGTAAAGGTACTCAGGCAAAGTTCATCACTGAAAAATTCGGCATTCCACAAATCTCCACCGGCGACATGCTGCGTGCGGCCGTCAAGGCCGGCACCGAGCTGGGCCTGATCGCCAAGAGCGTGATGGACAGCGGCGGCCTGGTTTCCGATGACCTGATCATCAACCTGGTGAAGGAACGCATCAGCCAGGACGACTGCAAGAACGGTTTTCTGTTCGACGGCTTCCCACGCACCATTCCCCAGGCTGAAGCCCTGGTGAAGGCCGGCGTTGAGCTGGACGCAGTGGTCGAAATCGCCGTTGAAGACGAAGAAATCGTCCAGCGTATCGCCGGTCGTCGCGTTCACGAAGGCTCGGGCCGCGTGTACCACGTCGTCTACAACCCGCCGAAGGTTGAAGGCAAGGACGATGTCACCGGTGAAGACCTGGTGCAGCGTAAAGACGACACTGAAGAAACCGTGCGTCATCGCCTGTCGGTCTACCACTCGCAGACCAAGCCGCTGGTGGACTTCTACCAGAAGCTGTCCGCTGCCCAGGGCAAGCCGAAGTACAGCCACATCCCTGGCGTTGGCTCGGTAGAAGCCATCACTGCCAAGGTGCTGCAAGCACTGAGCTGATCCTTCGATCGGCTTGCGACACAACGGCCCGCTTGCGGGCCGTTGTTGTTTATACTGGCGCACTTTTTTTCGACTTGGACACCCACACCGATGAGCACCCTGCTGGCCCTGGACACCGCGACTGAAGCTTGCTCCGTTGCCTTGCTGCACAATGGCACCGTTACGAGCCACTACGAGGTGATCCCGCGCCTGCACGCGCAGAAGCTGTTGCCGATGATCAAGCAACTGCTGGACGAAGCGGGCACCACCCTGGCCGCCGTCGATGCCATCGCCTTTGGCCGCGGTCCGGGTGCATTTACTGGTGTGCGGATCGCCATTGGCGTTGTGCAAGGCCTGGCATTTGCGCTGGATCGCCCGGTCCTGCCGGTGTCCAACCTTGCCGTCCTGGCTCAGCGCGCATGGCGTGAACACGGTGCTTCGCAGGTGGCAGCAGCCATTGATGCGCGGATGGATGAGGTGTACTGGGGCTGCTACCGCGAAACGGCTGGCGAAATGCGCCTGGTGGGTGTTGAGGCTGTGCAGCCACCGGAGTCGTCGGTCTTGCCGGACGATGCCAGCGGCGATTGGTTCGGTGCCGGCACTGGCTGGGGTTATGGCGAGCGTATCGGCGTTCGGTTGGTTGGCCAGGACGCCGCCATGTTACCTCACGCCGAAGACTTGTTGAGCCTTGCACGTTTTGCTTTCGAGCGCGGTGAGGCAATTGCTGCCGATCTGGCTGCACCGGTTTATCTGCGCGATAAAGTGGCACAAACCAAAGCAGAACGCGGGATCGTGTGACATCAAAAGTGGTGGCAATTTGATGTAATCCGGCGCCAATCGTCAGAATTTGCCCCTGCTTTTAAACCTTTTTCAAATTATGTGTTCTAGTTATCACCAGAGCATTTGCGCGCTACGGATTGCGCCACTAAAATGCCATCACCGATACCGAGTTCGCATCGATGCGTATAGACGGCTTTTCCTCACAGTCCTACCCAATCAAGCGCAAGCCGCGTAAGGCAAACGTCACGGTAGACGAGTCCGTCGAAGACTCACCGGACTTCATCGAAGTCCAGCCCGATGCACAGCCCAACTCGCAGGCACGCATCAGCGGCCTTCCGGCCCGCCAACAAGATATGGTCTTCCCGCGCTCCATGAGCAAAAGCGTTGCCACCGCCCTGGCCAGCTACCTGACCACCGCCGGCTTTGTCGAATGGGATATGGAAGTGCTGGGCCTCGACATCCACATCTGATGCGCCTGCCTTACTACCTCGGTTGCCCGTCCTGGAGTGAAAACGCCTGGCGCGAGTACCTGTATCCCGCCGATGCGCGTTCCAGCGACTATCTGACCCTCTATTCCCAAGTCTTCAACGCCGTTGAAGGCAACACTACTTTTTATGCCCGACCTTCCGTCGCTACCGTGCAGCGCTGGGCTGAAATCATGCCTGACGATTTTCGCTTCACTGCCAAATTCCCCGGTGATATCAGCCATGGCGGCGACTTGCGTGAGCAATTGCCTGCGGCCGAAAGTTTTGTCAGTTTGATGAGCCCGCTCGGTGAGCGGGTTTCGCCGTTGTGGCTGCAACTGTCGGCGAGTTTCTCGCCACAACGCCTGGCGGAACTGGCCGGTTTTATTGATGGCCTGGCGCGCCCGTTGGCCGTTGAAGTGCGTCATCCGGAGTTCTTCGCCAAGGGCGATGCCGAGCGCATGCTCAACCGCCTGTTGCGTGATCGGGGCGTCGAACGTATCTGCCTCGATCCGCGTGCGTTGTTCAGTTGCACGTCCACCTCGGCAGCGGTGCTGCATGCCCAATCCAAAAAGCCCAAGGTACCACCGCGCCCGGCAGCGCTGACCCAGTTTCCCCAGGTGCGCTTTATCGGCCATCCGGAGCTTGAGGCCAACGACCCGTTCCTGGGCCCGTGGGTGGAAAAAATTGCCGGCTGGATCGAAGAGGGCCGCACGCCCTATGTGTTTCTGCACACCTCGGACAACCGCCTCGCCGCACAACTGGCCCTGCGCTTCCACGACCAGTTGATGGCACGCCTGCCCGGCCTGCCTGCGCTGCCAACGCTGGATCGGCAACCCGAAGCCGAACAACTGGGGTTACTCTAGGGCTCCTTTTCCCGCCAGGAGTCAGTCATGGATGCCCAAACCCGACGCGCCGAAACCTTCAAGGCCTTGCACGAGCGTGACCGCGCCTTCGTGATGCCCAACCCTTGGGACGCGGGCTCCGCCGTGATGCTCGCCAGCCTCGGCTTTGAAGCCCTCGCCACCACCAGTGCGGGTTATGCGTTCAGCCTGGGGCGCCCGGATGCGGAAGGCGCGCTGTCCCTGGAAGACACCTTGCTCAATGCCGCCATGATCGCCAAGGCCACCGCACTGCCGGTGGCGGCCGACCTGGAAAACGGCTTCAGCGACACCCCCGAAGGCTGTGCCCAGACCATTCTGCGCGCGGCTGAGAGCGGCATCGTCGGCGGCTCCATCGAAGATGCCACGGGCATCGCGGATGACCCGATCTATGCCTTCGTCCTCTCCGTCGAACGTGTGGGAGCCGCCGTCGCCGCCGCGCGCAGTCTGCCATTCCCTTTCACTCTGACGGCCCGTGCGGAAAACCTCCTGCACGGTCGCCTGGATTTACCTGACACCATTCGCCGCCTGCAAGCCTACGCCGAAGCAGGTGCCGACGTGCTGTATGCGCCGGCCCTGCGCAGCGCCGAGGAGGTGTTGGCGGTGGTCAAGGCCGTGGCGCCAAAACCGGTGAATGTGTTGATGTCCGGTGGGCTGAAACTCAGCGTGGCGCAACTGAGCGCGATGGGGGTCAAGCGCATCAGTGTGGGATCGGCCATGGCGCTGGCGGCCTATGGTCAGTTCTACCGGGCGGCCCAGGAAGTCTATGAACTCGGCACCTTTACCTTCACCGAACGCTCGATGCCCTTCAGCCAAGCCAATCAGTTCTTCAAGGACTAAGCGGTGCGTTTTTTCAAAGTACTGGCCGTGTTACTGCTGCTCGGCGGCGCGATTGGCGTGGGCGTATGGCGAGGCTGGGTACCGCTGCCCGCTGAATGGAACCCCTGGGCGCCGCTGGATGTGCGCGCCAGCCCTAACCTGTTGACCCGCTACAAGCTGGGGCGTTTGCAGGAGGATCCGGCGTTGTGCGACCAGGTGCTGAAAACCTCCGGCCTGCGCGTCAGCCATCAGGTCGACACGCCCGCCGACGCCGCCTGCCCTTTGCGCAATACCTTGCGCGTGCAGGGCGCCGACGTGGCCTTGAGCAGCAGCTTTCTCGCCAGTTGCCCGTTGGCGGTGGCGTTCGCGCTGTTTGAGCGTCACAGCCTGCAACCGGCGGCGCAGGCGGTGTTCGGCCAGGCGGTCACGCGGGTCGATCATCTGGGCAGCTTCGCCTGTCGCAATATCTATGGTCGTGCCGAGGGGCGCCTCAGTCAGCATGCGTCTGCCAATGCTTTGGATATCGCCGGGTTTCGGCTGGCGGATGGGCGCAGTATCAGCGTGCTCAAGGATTGGCCGGGGGAGGGCGACAGCGCACGGTTTTTGCGTCAGGTGCGCGATAGCGCCTGTGATGATTTCAACGTGGTGTTGAGCCCGGACTACAATGCCGCGCACCGCAACCACTTCCATCTGGACATGGGGCGCTGGTGGGTCTGTCGCTGAGGCTCAGGCGGCCAGGCGCAGGTTGTTGGCGATCAATGGGCGTGCCCAGTAGTAGTCGAAGTCCAGGGCCTTTTGCTGGGCCACCAGCTCTTCAGTCGGGTACGGCGTGGCGGGCGGCGGCAGCAGGTCCAGTTCGAACTCGGCAATCGGCAAATGCAGTGGGCGAGGTTGCGGCGCCGGGCTTGGCTCGGGCAGTGGTTGGCCTGCGGTGAGCACGATGGGGCGTACCCAGCCGCTTTCGAAGTTCTGCTGGCGTTGCTGGGCGACGATCTCTGCGTCCGGGAACGGCGTTGCAGCCGGTGGCAGCAACTCGGTTTCGAATTCGGCGATCGGCAGGAACAGTGGCTCAGGCGGAGCGATTTCGGTGTCTTTCACGTCGCACTCACGCTGCGTGAGGATCTGCGACAGCAGGTCGGCGCCTTCGTGAGGTTCTACCGCTGGGTCCACCGGTGCTGGCGCCTGCACGGCGAGCGCGCCCGGCGTATCGCCAAGCTGCTCGGCCAGCGCACGGGCGAAGAAGTCCTGCCACACATGACTCACCCCGGCCAGCGCTTGAGTATTGCGCAGGCCGTAGTGGTTGTGGGTCGGCAGTACACCGATGGTTAGGGGGAGAATGTCTGACATTTTTCTCGGTCGACGCTCAGCTCTGGCAAAATACCTGACTGTTATTTTTATCGGCCGTTGTTTGCCGATCCTTAATATTTTTGAGCGTAGTGATTGATGAGCGAACAACCAGCGGCCAGCCGCATTCAGGTCGAGGCCTTGGGCGAAGGTTTCAAGGCCCGCGCCGAGCAATGGGCAGCGCTGCTTGGCTTGCCTTTACAGCTCGCCGACGCGGACTTTTCCCTGCAAGTTGGCGAGCAGGGCCTACAGCTGCAACAGCTCGGGCCTGACGCGCCAGGGCCGGTGCGGGTGGACTTTGTTGAAGGCGGTGCGGCCCATCGTCGGCTCTACGGTGGCGGCAGCGGGCAGATGATTGCCAAAGCCGTAGGCGTTGCCCAAGGCGTGCGCCCACGGGTGCTGGACGCCACGGCCGGTCTGGGCAAGGACGCGTTTGTGCTGGCCAGCCTGGGTTGCCAGATGAGCCTGATCGAGCGCCAACCGTTGATCGGTGCCTTGCTCGAAGATGGCCTGGCGCGCGGTGCAGAGGATTTTGAGGTGGCGCCGATCGTGGCGCGCATGAAGCTGCTCAAGGGCAACTCCATCGACGTGATGCTCAATTGGGAAGGCGAGCCGCCGCAGGTGATCTACCTCGACCCGATGTTCCCTCACCGTGAGAAAACCGCCTTGGTGAAGAAGGAAATGCGCCTGTTCCGCCCGCTGGTAGGCGATGACCCGGACGCACCGGCCTTGTTGGCCGCCGCCCTGGCCCTGGCCAGCCACCGTGTAGTGGTCAAGCGCCCGCGCAAGGCGCCGTGCATCGAAGGGCCAAAGCCGAGCCATGCGCTGGATGGCAAGTCCAGCCGGTATGACATCTATCCCAAGAAAGCGCTCAAGCCCTGATGTTCAAGGCCTGTAAGCCCGCATAAACAACCCCACCACCTCCTGCACATGGGCTTCGGCGGCGGTTTCACTCAGTTGCCCGCCGCAGCCATACAGCAGGCAAAAATTTGCGGTGCCCTTGAGCAGGCAGAAGAAGTGCTCGGCTGCGGTAAACGGTTTATCGATGCTCAGGGCGCCGCTCTGGTCGATTTTGCTGAGCAATCGTTCCATGCCCTGGAGCATGCGCATCGGTCCGGCGTCGAAGAAAATCCGGGAGAGTTTCACGTCCTGATTGCCGGTGGTCATCATCAAGCGGTGCAGGTTTACCGACTCCTCGCTGTTGATCAGCCGATGGAACCCCCGCGCGATATTCAGCAACACAGTCTCGACCGGCATGCCTTCAGGCAGCTCGAAGTACATCACCGGCAACTGCTCCTCGCACGTCGCCACCACGGCGGCGGTGAACAAGGTCTCTTTGTCGGTGAAGTGGCTGTAGACGGTCAGTTTAGACACGCCCGCCTCAAGGGCCACGGCATCCATGCTGGTACTGGCATAACCATTCCCCAAAAACAGGGTTTTCGCTGCCTGGAGAATTGCCTGGCGTTTTGCCATGTCCTTGGGACGCCCGGGGCTATTGGTGTTAACGCGATTGTCGGACATTTTCACCTTTAATACTGGACTGGTGAGTTTGGTATTAATAACATACTGGCCAGTATAATTATTCCTAGCTTCATTTGCGAAAGGTCCTTCAGCATGCGCAGCACTTTCCTGCCCTTTGCGTTGCCTGTCAGTCTGGTCTTCCTGTTGGCCGCCTGCGGCCATGAAGAACCGGCCCAGATCACCGTCCGTCCAGCGATGGTGGTGCAACCGCAACCGTCGGCCCAGTCGATGGACAGCTACCCCGGCGAAGTAAGGGCTCGCTACGAGCCGGACCTGGCCTTTCGCATCGGTGGCAAAGTCAGTAAACGCCTGGTGGAAGAGGGGGAGCGGATCAAAGCCAACCAACCGTTGGCGGAACTCGACCCTCAGGATGTACGCCTGCAATTGGAGGCCACCCGCGCCCAGGTCGCCGCCGCCGAGGCCAATCTGAGCCTGGTCCGTGCTGAGCGCGACCGTTACAAGACCCTGATGGACCGTCAGATGGTCAGCCGTTCCCAGTACGATAATTCCGAAAACCTCTACCGATCCGGCGAAGCGCGCCTCAAGCAGATCAAGGCCGAATTCGATGTGGCCAGCAACCAGGCCGGTTACGCCGTGCTCCGTGCCCCCCAGGACGGGGTCGTTGCCAAGCGTGCGGTGGAAGTCGGCCAAGTGGTGTCGGCTGGCCAAACCGTGTTCACACTGGCCACCGATGGCGAGCGTGAAGTGCTCATCAGCCTGCCCGAACAGGGCTTTGGTCGCTTCAAGGTCGGCCAGCCGGTAGCTGTGGAGTTGTGGAGCCAGCCCGATCAGCGGTTTACCGGACGCATTCGTGAACTGTCCCCGGCGGCCGATCCAAAATCACGCACTTTTGCCGCCCGCGTGGCGTTTACCGCAGGCAAAGTCCCGGCGGAACTTGGCCAGAGTGCCCGCGTATTCATTCAGGCCGATGGCGTTGTTGCGCTGTCGGTGCCGCTGTCTGCCCTCAGTGCAGAGAATGGGGCGTCCTACGTCTGGCGTGTGGAGCCGGACAATACCCTCAAGCGCACGCCGGTGCGCATCGGTGCCTTCGGCGAAAAAACCGTACCGGTGCTGGAAGGCTTGACGCCCACCGATTGGGTGATCGCCGCGGGCGTGCATGTGCTCCACGAGGGCCAGCAAGTGCGCCCTGTGGATCGCTCCAACCGTGTCGTGAATCTGGCGGCCAAGGAGTAGTCCCCGATGGGTTTCAATCTTTCCGAATGGGCGTTGCGTAATCGCCAGATCGTACTGTTCCTGATGATCCTGCTGGCCGTTGTCGGCACGTTGTCCTACACCAAGCTGGGACAAAGTGAAGACCCGCCGTTCACCTTCAAAGCCATGGTGGTCAAGACCAACTGGCCGGGCGCTACCGCCCAGGAAGTCTCGCGCCAGGTCACCGAGCGCATCGAAAAGAAGCTGATGGAAACCGGCGAGTACGAGCGCATTGTCTCGTTCTCGCGCCCTGGTGAGTCCACGGTGACCTTCATCGCCCGCGACTCCATGCACTCGGCGCAGATTCCCGAGCTGTGGTACCAGGTGCGCAAGAAGATCAGCGACATCCGCCAGACCTTGCCGCCAGATATCCAGGGCCCGTTTTTCAATGATGAATTTGGCACCACCTTCGGCAATATCTACGCCCTGACCGGCGACGGTTTCGACTATGCCGTACTCAAGGATTACGCGGACCGCATCCAGATTCAGCTGCAACGGGTGGCGGATGTGGGCAAGGTCGAGTTGCTCGGCCTGCAGGACGAGAAGATCTGGATCGAGCTGTCCAATCTCAAACTCGCCACCCTGGGATTGCCCCTGGCCGCTGTGCAGCAGGCGTTGCAGGAGCAGAACGCGGTGTCCACCGCCGGCTTCTTTGAAACCCCGAGCGAGCGCGTGCAACTGCGCGTGTCGGGCAACTTCAAGACGGTGGAGCAGATCCGCGACTTTCCTATTCGAGTCGCCGACCGGACCTTTCGGATCGGCGACGTAGCCGACATCCACCGTGGCTTCAACGATCCACCGGCACCACGTATGCGTTACATGGGCGCTGATGCAATCGGCCTGGCCGTGGCGATGCGCGACGGCGGCGATATTCTGGTACTGGGCAAGGCGCTCGAAGGCGAATTCGCACGTTTGCAGAAGAACCTTCCGGCTGGCATGGAGCTGCGCAAGGTGTCGGACCAACCGGCAGCGGTGAAAACCAGTGTCGGAGAATTCGTGCAGGTGTTGGCCGAGGCGCTGGCGATCGTATTGCTGGTGAGCTTCTTTTCACTCGGCGTACGCACCGGCATGGTGGTGGCCCTGGCGATTCCGTTGGTATTGGCGATGACCTTCGCCACCATGTATTACCTCGGCATTGGTCTGCACAAGATTTCCCTTGGCGCACTGGTACTGGCGCTCGGTTTGCTGGTGGATGACGCGATCATTGCCGTGGAAATGATGGCAATCAAAATGGAGCAGGGCTACGACCGGCTCAAGGCCGCAAGTTTCGCCTGGACCAGCACCGCTTTCCCGATGCTCACCGGCACGCTGATCACGGCGGCTGGCTTCCTGCCGATTGCGACTGCGCAGTCGAGCACCGGCGAATACACCCGTTCGATCTTCCAAGTGGTCACCATCGCGTTGCTGGCCTCCTGGGTCGCCGCCGTGGTGTTCGTGCCCTACCTGGGGGAAAAACTCCTGCCGGACTTGGCGAAGATTCATGCGGCCAAACACGGCGCTGATGGCCCGGATCCCTACGGAACGCCGTTTTACCAGCGTGTAAGACGTTTGGTGGAGTGGTGCGTCAGTCGACGCAAAACGGTGATTGTGCTGACGCTGCTGCTGTTTATCGGCTCGGTGGCGTTGTTCCGCTTTGTGCCGCAGCAGTTCTTCCCGGCTTCTGGCCGTCTGGAACTGATGATCGACCTGAAACTGGCCGAAGGCGCCTCCCTGAGCAACACCGCCGATCAGGTCAAACGCCTGGAAGCCATGCTCAAAGACCATGCCGGCGTCGAGAACTACGTGGCCTACGTCGGCACCGGTTCGCCGCGTTTCTACCTGCCGCTGGACCAGCAACTGCCGGCCGCCAGCTTCGCGCAATTTGTGGTACTCGCCAACACTATCGAGGAGCGTGAAAGCCTGCGCACCTGGCTGATCGAAACCCTCAACGAACAATTCCCCGACCTGCGTTCGCGCGTCACACGCCTGGAAAACGGACCGCCCGTGGGCTACCCGGTGCAGTTTCGCGTGACCGGCGAGCACATCGAAGAAGTCCGCGCCCTTGCACGTAAAGTCGCGGCCAAGGTTCGCGAAAACACCCATGTGGTCAACGTGCACCTGGACTGGGAAGAGCCGAGCAAAATCGTCTACCTCAATATCGACCAGGATCGCGCACGCGCCCTTGGCGTGAGCACTGCCAACCTGTCGAAATTCCTGCAGAGTTCACTCACCGGCTCCAGCGTCAGCCAATACCGGGAGGACAACGAATTGATCGAGATCCTCCTGCGCGGCACCGTTCACGAGCGCACCGAACTGTCGCTGCTGCCTAGCCTGGCGGTGCCGACCGACAACGGTAAAAGCGTGGCCCTGTCCCAGATCGCCACCCTCGAATACGGATTCGAGGAAGGCATCATCTGGCACCGTAACCGCCTGCCGACAGTCACGGTGCGCGCCGACATCTACGGCAAGGACCAACCGGCGACCCTGGTTCAACAAATTCTGCCGACCCTCGCGGACGTACGCGCCGAGTTGCCGGACGGGTACCTGCTGGAGGTAGGCGGCACCGTCGAAGACTCTGCGCGCGGGCAGAACTCGGTGAAGGCCGGTGTACCGCTGTTTATTGTGGTGGTGCTGACCCTGCTGATGCTGCAACTGCGCAGCTTCTCACGCACGGCAATGGTGTTTCTCACGGCGCCGCTGGGCTTGATCGGCGTCACGCTGTTCCTGCTGGCGTTCCGCCAGCCCTTTGGTTTCGTGGCCATGCTGGGGACCATTGCCTTGTCGGGCATGATCATGCGCAACTCGGTGATCCTGGTGGACCAGATCGAACAAGACATCAAGGCCGGCCTGGCGCCGTGGCAGGCGATTATCGAAGCCACCGTCCGACGCTTCCGCCCGATTGTGCTGACGGCACTCGCGGCTGTACTGGCGATGATCCCGCTGTCGCGCAGTGTGTTCTTCGGGCCGATGGCGGTGGCGATCATGGGTGGGTTGAT
The DNA here is from genome assembly GCF_023701505.1 of Pseudomonas sp. SR18. Classification (NCBI taxonomy): domain Bacteria; kingdom Pseudomonadati; phylum Pseudomonadota; class Gammaproteobacteria; order Pseudomonadales; family Pseudomonadaceae; genus Pseudomonas; species Pseudomonas sp. SR18. Next base: position 23,479 of record NZ_JAMQAU010000010.1, read on the forward strand.
TGTGGCGACGGCGTTGACCCTATTGTTCTTGCCGGCCCTGTATGCTGCGTGGTTCCGAGTGAGGAAGGACGTCGCGTAATCATGTTGGCCACTGTTTCTGCCCTGATGTTGCTGTTGCTTGCCCCTGGTCCGACCAACACCCTGCTATTGCGCGCAGGGGTGTTGTTCGGGTTTCGGGCTTCGTGGAAGTTGGCCTTCATCGAGTGTCTGGCCTACTTGCTACAGGTAACACTGTGGGGCGCGGCCTTGCTCTACATCGCGGTGTATTCGCCGTGGGCGCTTAAACTGACTCAGTTGGCCGCCGGTTGTTACTTGCTTCTGGCGTCCTATCAGTTGTGGCGCCGCAAACAGGCTCCGGATGAGGCTGTCGGGGATCAGTTTTCAGGCATCTATTTTTTTTCGTTGACGGTAATGAACCCCAAAGGGTTGTTGATCGCATCTTTGATCGCCCCCGCCAATACGTTCTGCAACTGGACTGACTATATGGCGTTTATGACCCTCCTGGCCCTGGTGGTAGTGCCGATTGGAATGGCATGGATAGGCTTCGGTGCCGGGGTAGTCGGGCGCCACTCTCGCTGGTTGAGTTCACTTACGATCAATCGCGTCACTGCAATCGCCATTGGTTGTTTCGCTACTGTCCTGCTCGGCCGCGTGGCTGATTCGATCCTCCACTGACGCTATCAATCCGAAGGGGCGTCAGGCTTGCGCATTACGCTCAGGCCCCAGGCGATGGACGCGCTGACTGGGTAGCGGCTCGTTCCAACGCATAGGCAGGAACTATTTCAACTAACGCACCACACAGAATTACCTGGCCGAAAAGTACTGGCGTTTGGAGTGCAGCGGTCTGGACTATTGTGTGAATTTAATTAGGAAGGAATGTAGATGATTCTGCCAATACTGACGTTACCGCTACAAATGATGGGGGCGATGATGGGCCTTGGTCGGTGTTGTGGAAAGAGCCAGCAGCAACCCGTGAATATCAACATCAATAACGAGAACAACAACGAGAACAACAACGTCAATTCGAACTCGTCCAGCTCGAACGGCAATACCGGTGTTTCGTATGGCTCATCCCGGCCATTGCCGCACTACCGTTTCTAGGCTGTGCATTAGAGCAAGGGGTGTTAAAAAGTACATGCAACAAAAAACGCCCGGACAAAGTCAGGGCGTTTTTTTAATCAGCTTTTATAGCGCCCCAAAGACTTTCTTCGCCAAGCTGGTCGCTGCTGCCGCCGGGTTCTTGCGAATCGTCTCTTCCTGCTGCGCAATCATCTTGAACAAACCATCCAGCGCCTGCTCGGTCACGTAGTTTTCAACGTTGGCGCTCTTGGCATCCACGGCACCGAAGGCTGCCGCCTTGCCGGCCAGCGCGTTGTACTGCTGGGCCACGCCGACCTTATCGGTGGCAGCCTTGACGATTGGCAGGAACTTGGCGCGGATCTGTTCGCGACTGCTCTTGTTCAGGTATTGGGTGGCCGAGTCCTGGCCGCCACTGAGGATGCCCTTGGCGTCGGTCACGCTCATGTTCTTCACGGCGTTGACCAGGATCGGCTGGGCCTGGGTCACGGCGGTTTCGGCCGCTTTGTTCATGCTGTCTTCCAGTTGCGTGACCTGGTCGCCCATGCCGAACATTTTCAGTTTGTCGGCGACTTTGCCGAGCTTGCCTGGCAGGCCGATTTTTACTTCGGGGTTGTTGCTGAAACCACCGGGCACACCCAGTTGTTTCACCGCGATCTGCGCGCCCTGGGTCAGGGCGTCCTTGAGACCGCCGCTGGCATCGCCCTGGGACAGGCTACTCAGGTCCAGGGCCATGGCATTGGCGCCGAACAGCAGGCCGGCGCACAGGGCAGTGAGGCGAAGGGAATTACGGAGCATGGGCGCTTCCTTATGATCTGGAGAATATCAGTGTGCGACCGAATCAACTCGCAGGCGCAGCGGCTGTGGATCCTGGCCGTTGAGCTGCACAGCGTGTCGTTCAGTGGTGATAAACAGTAGCTTGCCATCCTGTTCGATGCGAGCACTCACCGCATAACTGTGGCCCGGCTTGACCTGGGCCGGGTCGTAATTCAAGTGAAACGGCAGCGGCACCTGGCCTTTGATCGGACCTTTCTGTTCGGCAAGGATCACGGCCGGGGCGTCCATCAGAGATACGTCCTGCAGGCTGACGCTCAAGGTTGCTGTCGGCGGCAGGGCGATGCGTTGCAGGTAGAACACTTCGCCATCAAGGCTGGCCTTGGGAGCAGGGGTCATGGATTGGCAGGCTCCGAGCAGGGCGGTCAGGCCCAGGAGGATGATCTTTTTCATGGTGCGGCTCCTTGTCAGCGGCGCCAGCATCCCACTGGCGCCTTATTCAATCTAGCGGGTTTCTTCAGGCTCATCCGGTTGTTCGGCTGCGCCATCGACACGATGCAGGGCGACCTGGCGGATCGACAGGCGAATCTCGGCCGGCAACACACGTTTGGCCGCGCCTTCCGCCAGCTCACCGAGCAGATCGTGATAGCTCAATTTGCCGGCCTCGTCGCGGCGCAGCACATCTTGCTCCAGCAATGTCTGAATAAAATGTCGGAAAAGGCTCTTGTCGAAGAACTCCGGCGCATTGAGACCATGCAGGATCGACAGGCGCTGGGCCATGATCGTGCACAGGTCTTCCAGTTCTTCGGCGCTGATGCTGTTCTGGCCGCTGTTGAGCAGCAGCGAGATCGCCATGTAGAAGCGTTGCAGCGTCTGGGCGATGCTCTTGGACAGCAGCGTCAGCAGCACAAAGTGCCGCGAGCTTGGCGCCGGGCGCAGGTACACGTTGTTTTCGAAGCGCAGCAGGCCTTGTTCGACAAAGGCTTCCAGCCACTGGTCGACAACCGTGTCCAACTCTTCCAGCGACCAGCGGATAAACAGCTCCGATTGCAGGTACGGATACAGCGCGTGGGTGTAGCGCAAAATCTGTTCGCGGCTCATCCGCGAGCTGCTTTGGAAGAAGCTCGCCAGCAGCGCCGGCAGGGCAAAGATGTGCAGCACGTTGTTGCGGTAGTAGGTCATCAGGACGGCGTTTTGCTCGTCCAGATACACAATCTTGCCGAGGGCGTCACTCTGTTCCGACAGCAGGTCCATGTCCTTGACGTGCTTGATCAGCGCCAGGCCATCACCCTCGGGCAGGGTGGTGTGGGGCGAGTAAGGCACGCGGCGCAGCAGCGCCAGGTACAGGTCCAACTGGCGGGCCATGGCCTGTTCATCCAGGGCCAGGCGTGTGGTGGACAGCAGCGCCAGGGCCACCAGGTTCACCGGGTTCACCGCCGCCGCTTCGTTCAAGTGGCGGGCCACCCGTTCGCCGAGGCGGTTGGTGGTTTCGTTGAGCCATGCCGGCTTGTAGTTCGGCCCCAGCTCCTGGGTGCGCCAGTCGGGTTGTTCGCCGTCGAGAAATTCCGCCAGCTTGATCGGCTCGCCGAAGTTGACCGCGACCTGGCCAAACCGCTGCTTGAGCGCGCCGACCACTTTGAAAATATCGAAGATCGACTCTTTCTTCTTGCTCGCGCCGCGCAGTTCGCCCAGGTAGGTGCGGCCTTCGAGCACACGCTCATAGCCGATATACACCGGCACAAACACGATCGGCATGCGCGAAGAGCGCAGGAAGCTGCGCAGGGTAATCGCGAGCATCCCGGTCTTTGGCTGCAACATGCGCCCGGTGCGTGAGCGTCCGCCTTCGACGAAGTACTCCACCGGGAAACCCTTGGTGAACAGGGTATGCAGGTATTCGTTGAACACCGAGGTGTACAGCGGGTTGCCCTTGAAGGTGCGGCGCATGAAAAACGCCCCGCCACGGCGCAGCAGACTGCCGATCACCGGCATGTTCAGGTTGATGCCCGCGGCGATATGCGGCGGGGTCAGGCCGTTCTTGAACAGCAGGTAGGACAGCAGCAGGTAGTCGATATGGCTGCGGTGGCAAGGCACGTAAATCACCTCGTAGCCTTGTGCAACCTTTTGCACACCTTCGACGTTATTGACCTTGATGCCGTCGTAGATCTTGTTCCAGAACCAACTCAGCACCACTTCCAGGAAGCGGATCGCGGTGTAGGTGTAATCCGATGCGATTTCGTTGCCGTAGCGCAGGGCCAGGGCCTTGGCTTTTTCCGGGCTGATTTTTTCCCGTTCGGCTTCATCCAGAATGGCCTGGCGCACCAACGGCATATTCACCAGGCCCTTGACCAGGTTGCGGCGGTGCGACAGGTCGGGGCCGATCACGGCGGTCTTCAGGTTACGAAAGTGCACACGTAGGATGCGCTGGGCCATGCGCACAGTGCGTTCGTGCCCTTTATTGTGCTCGATCAACTCACGCAGGTTGATGGGCGCGGAGAATTGCACACGGGTCTTGCGACCCAGGATCAGGATGCTCAACAACCGACGCAGGCGGCCGGTGACGGCCCAGCTGTCGGCAAACAGCAGTTTCCAAGGGCTCGACTCGCTCGCCGGGGTTTGCCCCCAGAACACGCTGACCGGAATGATTTGTGCATTCTCTTCGGCGTGCTCGCTCAGGGTGTTGACCAGGCGGGTCAGGGTCGGCGGTGCGCCGCGCTTGTCCTGGCGGCCGAGCCAGTCCGGCTCCGGCGTGAGGTAGAAGAACGCCGCCGGCTCCATCAACGGGCCTACGGAGACTGGCAGCACCGGGCGCGGCAGGCCGGCCTTGGTGCACTCGGCATCGACCACGGCCAATTCGGTGAGAGAGGGCGATTGCAGGACGTAAAACACCGGCCGGCTGCGGTCCAGGTTGAGGGTAAGGGACGACTGGTTGATCGTCTCCGAGCGAACCCAGAGGTACAACAGTCGGCGCAAGGTGCCAAACACCAGACGGCGGAACGGGGAGCGGGTCATAGGCGAGCTGCTTGAAGTGGAAAAAACCGAGCAGGCGCTCGGGCGGGTAGTGTGCCGTATTCGCCGAAAATCGGCAAAAAAGCAGCGATGTAAACTTGAGTTGATCGCTTTTGAGCCTGTCTTATACTCGGCAGTTCAACGCAAGCGACTCAACAATAAAAAACGTACGTGGGAGTAATACAAATGGCAACGCGCGAAACCGGCAATGTGAAGTGGTTCAACGATGCAAAGGGCTATGGCTTCATTCAGCGTGAAGATGGCAAGGATGTGTTTGTGCACTACCGCGCCATTCGCGGCGATGGCCACCGTTCCCTGGCCGAGGGCCAGCAGGTGGAATACGCCGTGGTGACCGGCGAGAAGGGGTTGCAGGCAGAGGATGTGGTTGGCCTGTAGGCCCATCGCAGATCAAATGTGGGAGGGGGCTTGCCCCCGATGGCGGTGTATCAGCAACAAATTAGCTGACTGACGCACTGCTATCGGGGGCAAGCCCCCTCCCACATTTTTGACGGCATTTGCAATTCAGGTTATGCAGTTTTCCAAGTGATCTGTTCTTCACCGTCTGCGCTGATGCGAATCCAGGTGTCGGCACTTTCCTCACCTTCTTCCTCGACCCACGTCCCCGGCGCGCAGCGCACCTCGACGTTCAGTGCAGCAAATGCCGCACGGGCGCAGGCGATGTCGTCGTCCCACGGCGTCTGGTCACTTTCCAAGTAGAGGCTGTTCCATTTGCCTACCGCTTTGGGCAACCAGGTGACCGGCACATCGCCGGCGTTGCACTTGTAGGTCTGGCCGCGCTGGATCCAGTCGGTGCACGGGCCCAACGCGGTGCCCAGCCACGCGGCAATGGCCTTGTAGTCGACGTCGGCGTCCTTCAGGTAAATCTCGATATCAGGTTGGCGCATGGATATTCCTCGTTGCGGGATTCGAAAATCCATTCGCGGATGCTTAAAAGTCGGTTATTGAAGCACGAAATAGTCGTAGCGCATCGACACGGTGACCAGCAGCGGCTCAGCGGCTTCGATCACCTCGGCACGGCGCTCGGCGCTGGCGCGCCAGCCGTGGGGTGTCATGGCCAGCAGGTTGGCGCGGTCCTGGGGCTCGGCCAGACTCAAGGTGAACTCCAGCGTCTCGCTGTGGGCAAGGCTCATGCCGTCCGGCACCAGGGCCAGATGTTTGTCGTCGGTGTATTCACGCACTTCGTCATACAGGCGCTCGCGCAGTTCCATCAGGTGGCCACGTGTAGGACCGACCTTCATCAAACCGCCGCCGGGGCTGAGCAGGCGCTTGGCTTCTTGCCAATCCAATGGACTGAAAACACTGGCGAGAAACTGGCAACTGCCTGACGCCAATGGAACGCGGGCCATGCTGGCGATCAACCAGGTCAGCGCCGGGTTGCGCTTGCACGCACGCTTGACCGCTTCCCTGGAAATATCCAGCGCATAGCCGTCGGCGTGGGGCAGGGCGTCGGCAATCTGCGCGGTGTAGTAACCCTCGCCACAGCCGATGTCGACCCAGCGCTGCGGCGCGCGTTCAGCGGCCAGCTCGGCCAGGCGCCTGGCCACCGGCGCGTAGTGCCCGGCGTTGAGGAAGTCGCGGCGCGCTTCGACCATCGCCAGGTTATCGCCCGGATCGCGGCTGTTCTTGTGCTGCACCGGCAACAGGTTCAGGTAACCCTGGCGAGCCCGGTCGAAACGGTGCCCGGCCGGGCACGCCACGCCGTTGTCTACCGCGTTGAGCGGGGCGCTGCAAATGGGGCAGGCAAGCATCAGGCGAGCAACTTGATCAGGGTCTGGTAGTAGATTTCGGTCAGTACATCGAGGTCGCTGGCGAGGATGCGCTCGTTGACCTGATGGATTGTCGCGTTGACCGGGCCCAGCTCGACCACTTGAGTACCGAGGGTGGCAATGAAACGGCCATCCGACGTCCCGCCGCTGGTGGACGCCTTTGTCTCGCGACCGGTAATCGCCTTGATGCTGGCGGACACCGCATCGAGCAAGGCGCCCGGTTCGGTGAGGAACGGCAGGCCCGACAGCGCCCACTCCACATGCCAGTCCAGGCCATGTTTGTCGAGGATCGCCGCCACGCGCTGCTGCAGGCCTTCGACGGTGGATTCGGTGGAGAAACGGAAGTTGAACACCGCCGTCAGGTCACCAGGAATCACGTTGGTGGCGCCGGTGCCGGAATTGAGGTTGGAAATCTGGAAGCTGGTCGGCGGGAAGAACGTGTTGCCGTCGTCCCAATGCTCGGCGGCCAATTCCGCCAGGGCCGGTGCGGCGAGGTGGATCGGGTTCTTCGCCAGGTGCGGGTAGGCCACATGACCTTGCACGCCGCGCACGGTCAGGGTCGCGCCGAGGGAACCGCGACGGCCGTTCTTGACCACATCACCGACCAGCGTCGTGCTCGACGGTTCGCCGACGATGCACCAGTCCAGGCGCTCTTTGCGCGCGGCCAGGCGCTCGATCACGGCCTTGGTGCCGTGGTGCGCCGGGCCTTCTTCGTCGCTGGTGATCAGGAAGGCCACCGAGCCCTTGTGGTCCGGGTAATCGGTGACGAAACGCTCCGCTGCCACCAGCATTGCGGCCAGGCTGCCTTTCATGTCCGCCGCGCCACGCCCGCAGAGCATGCCGTTTTCGTCGATCAGCGCGTCGAACGGATCGTTCTGCCAGGCTTGCACCGGGCCGGTCGGCACCACATCAGTGTGACCGGCGAAGCACAGCACCGGGCCATCGTGCTTGCCGTGGGTGGCCCAGAAGTTGTCCACGTCTTCAATGCGCATCGGCTCCAGCGCAAAACCGGCGTCGCCCAGACGCTGCATCATCAGCTTCTGGCAATCGGCGTCGATCGGCGTGACCGAGGGGCGACGGATCAGGTCAATGGCAAGTTGAAGGGTCGGCGAAAGGTCGGCATGGGCCGTCATGGGAAAACTCCGGAAGCGTGTATGGGCGCAGATTCAATGTGGGAGGGGGCTTGCCCCCGATGGCGGTGTATCAGCAACAAATTTAGCTGATTGACACGCTGCTATCGGGGGCAAGCCCCCTCCCACATAAGGCAATCGGTGCTTGCCTGATCCAACAAAACGGCCGTTATCTTATAGCAAAACGGCGACCAGAGGCCGCCGTTTAGTGCATTGCGCAAGTTTTTACGCCGTAGGCGCGGGCTCAGGCGCCGCTACCGGTTTGGGCAGCGACGACAGAAACGCCATGATCAACGCGGCCACATACGGCAGCGACTGCACCAGCAGCATCACCACCCAGAAGCGCATGTCGTTGCTTGGCAGGCCCTGCACCAGGTAGATCCCCAGCGCCGCGCCCCACAACAGCAGCATGATGAACATTTCTTCGCGGGCTTCGGAAATCGCCACCCAGAAGCCGTGGTTATCCGCGTTTTTCGGTGTACGAAAGAACGGAATACTGGTGGTGAAGAAGCCATACAGCACCGCTTTGGCGATGGTGTGGGACAACGCCAGGCCTGCCAGGGCCGCGCAGAATGCGTCCTTGAGGTTCACGCCCACCGCACGGCGGTACAGGAAGATGATCTTGCCGACCTTGAATACGAACAACGCCAACGGCGGGATCGCGAAAATCAGCAGCGGCGGATCGACCCGCGTTGGCACGATGATCATCGCCGCCGACCACAACAGTGCGCCGACGGTGAAGAAGATGTTCATGCCGTCCGCCACCCACGGCAACCAGCCCGCGAGGAAGTGGTAGCGCTGGCCACGGGTCAGTTCGGTGTCCTTGCCGCGCAGCAGGCTGGCGGTGTGGCGCTTGATGATCTGGATCGCACCGTAGGCCCAGCGGAAACGCTGTTTCTTGAAGTCGATAAAGGTATCGGGCATCAGGCCCTTGCCGTAGCTGTCGTGGTAATACGCCGCCGACAAGCCTTTCTCGAACACCCGCAGGCCCAGTTCGGCGTCTTCGCAGATGCACCAGTCGGCCCAGCCGAGTTCTTCGAGCACCGAGCGACGGGTCATGGTCATGGTGCCGTGCTGGATGATCGCATCGCGGTCGTTACGGGTGACCATGCCGATATGGAAGAAGCCTTTGTATTCCGCGTAGCAGAGCTTCTTGAAGGTACTTTCGTTCTGGTCGCGGTAATCCTGGGGCGACTGCACCACGGCGATTTTCGGGTCGGCGAAGTGCGGCACCATGTGCTTGAGCCAGTTCGGCGACACGCAGTAGTCCGAGTCGATCACCGCGATCACTTCGGCATCCTTGGCGGTGTGCGGGATCAGGTAGTTCAGCGCGCCGCCCTTGAAACCGGCCAGGGGCGCGACGTGGAAAAACTTGAAGCGCGGGCCGAGGGTTTCGCAGTAATCGCGCACCGGTTCCCAAACCGCCGGGTCCTTGGTGTTGTTGTCGATGATCAGGACTTCGTAGTCCGGGTAATCGAGGGCGGCCAGGGCGTCGAGGGTCTGTTTGACCATCTCCGGCGGCTCGTTGTAGCACGGCACATGGATCGAGACTTTCGGGCGGTAGTCCGAATCCCCCTCGACCGGCAGGAATTCACGACGACGCTTGTGGGTCCAGACGGCTTCGGCCAGTTCATGGGCCTCGGTCAGCAACACGATAAACACGCCGAGGGCGCCGAGCGCCAGGAGGATGCCCACAGTGACGCTGAACCAGGTGCTGTATTGCTGGCTGTAGTCGTAGCCGATCCACACCAGTACCGAGCCGCACAGGAACGCGATAAAGGTCAGGAAGGTCCGGCCACGCTGGCGCAGGGCCGAGCCGTCGATCATCAGCAGGGTCAGGGACAGCAGTGCCAGCACCACCGAACCGATGGCCAGCACGCGCCATTGCGGGATCGCGACGACAGGCCCTTCAAAGTTGAATTTCTGCTGGCGTGCGGCGTTGAACACGCCCCAATAGGCGCCGGCAGAGCCTTCGTCGCTGACTTTCCACGGCTGGTCGAACGCTTCGATCACAAAGTAGTTGTAGCCCTGGCGATTGAGCTTGTTCACCAGCGTGCGCAGGTAAATCGCCTGGTCTGCCGGGGATGTTTCGTTACCCCCGCGCATACGTCCGTTGCTCGGCCAGCCAATTTCCGACAGCAGCAGCGGCTTTTTAGGGAAGAGTTTTTTCAGGTCTTTGGCCCGGTCCAGTACGTACTGGCCAGCCTTGTCCATGGGGATGTATTCCCAGAACGGCAGGATGTGCGCGGCGATCAGATCGACGTGCTTGGCCAGTTTCGGGTTCTTTTCCCAGATGTGCCACTGCTCGGAGGTGGTCACCGGTACTTTCACCGCAGCGCGCACCCGGTCGAGCAGCACGATCAGCGCTTCAGGGGTGATTTCTTCGCGGAACAGCGCCTCGTTGCCGACCACCACGCGCACGACACTGCGCGAGCTGTTGGCGATCTCGATGGCACGCTGGATTTCGCGCTCGTTACGCTCCAGGTCCGGGCTGATCCAGATTCCCAGGGTGACGCGCAAGCCGAACTCTTCCGCCAGCTTGGGGATATCCCCCAAGGTGCCGTCGACCGAGTAGGTACGGATGTTGTCCGTCAGCTTGCTCATGATCTCCAGGTCACGACGCATCTGCTCGTCCGTGGGGTACTGGTCTTTTTGCGGGAACTGGCCTTGCTGGAACGGCGAGTAGGAAAAACCGGAGATTTGCTCAGGCCAGTTGGGAGCAGTGACCGGGCGGTTGACCAGCGCCCAGAAGCCGGTGAACAGCGCGGCAATTGCCAGCACGATCACCAGGTTGAGTCCAAATTTACGCGATGCCATGGTTATGTCGGGTTCCAAAGGGTGTGGAACGAAAAGAGGTGTCGGCCTGCACCGAACGGCGCGCATCCTACACCGGCCTTTCCCCGAGCGTACAGCAGACAGAGAAAAGCCGGACGTTAGTCAGCAAAAGGCCATCTAAGTTCTTTACTTGTAGCTTGAAGCTTCGAACTTGTCGCTGCGTAGCTCTATAATGCGCGCCGGTTTTTGGGGTAATGGTCATGAGTACAGAAGATCCGCGGTTTGCAGGCGTCGCCCGCTTGTATGGCATTGAAGGCCTGGAACGCTTGAAAGCGGCCCATGTGGCGATCGTCGGCGTCGGCGGCGTGGGCTCCTGGGCGGCGGAAGCCATGGCCCGTTGTGGGGTAGGCGAGATTTCGCTGTTTGACCTGGACGATGTCTGCGTCAGCAACAGCAACCGCCAGTTGCACGCCCTGGACAGCACCGTGGGCAAGCCCAAAGTCGAGGTAATGGCCGAGCGCCTGCGCGGCATCAACCCGGACTGCACCGTGCACGCGGTGGCGGACTTCGTGACCCGCGACACCATGGCCGAATACATCACGCCGAATATTGATTGCGTGATCGACTGCATCGACGCCGTCAACGCCAAGGCCGCGCTGATTGCCTGGTGCAAGCGTCGCAAGATCCAGATCATCACCACCGGTGGCGCTGGTGGGCAGATTGACCCGACGCTGATCCAGGTGTGCGACCTGAACCGCACCTTCAATGATCCATTGGCGTCGAAAGTGCGCTCCACCCTGCGTCGTGACTACAATTTTTCCCGCACCGTGACCCGCCATTACAGCGTACCGTGCGTGTTTTCTTCCGAGCAGCTGCGCTATCCCAAGCCGGACGGCAGCATCTGTTTGCAGAAAAGTTTTGTGGGTGATGGGGTGAAGCTGGACTGCGCCGGTGGGTTTGGCGCGGTGATGATGGTCACGGCCACGTTCGGTATGGTGGCGGCGACCAAGGCGGTGGACAAGATTGTGGCTGGGGTGCGTCGGCCTTCGGAGCGGGTCAAGCCCGCCTGAATCTCAGGACTTTACACAGTTAAAAATGTGGGAGGGTGCTTGCCCCCTCCCACATTCAGCTTTGTGTTCGGCTGAGTTCGCGCATCCGCTGCAGAACTGCATTCAAACCGTTGCTGCGTGACGGGGAGAGTTGGCGCGAAAGCCCAAGTTGATTGAACCACTCCGGCAGATCAACTGCCTGCAACTCAGCAGCCGACAACCCATTGACCCGCGCCAGCAGCAACGCCACCAGCCCCCGGATCATTCGCGCATCACTGCTGGCGGAAAACTGCCACTGATCGTCCTGCAAGCAGCCCACCAACCACACCAGGCTTTCACAGCCCAGGACCAGGTTGGCGTCGACCTTCTCATCATCCGCTAAAGCCGGCAGCCGCTCGCCCCACTGCATCAGCATCCGCGCGCGTTGTTCCCAACTTCCTACGGCCTGGAAGGCTTCCAAGGCGGCAATCGCATCCACGGGCAAACTCATCGCAACATGTCCAGTGCCTGATCCAGCGCTTCAAAAAAGCGCTCAAGATCGTCGGAATCGTTGTACAGCGCCAGGGAAACGCGGATCGCTCCTGACAGTTGCATCGCCTTGAGCAACGGCATAGCGCAATGATGGCCGGCGCGTACCGCAATGCCTTGCTCGGTCAGCAGGTGCGCGAGGTCGGCGTTGTGCACGCCCTCGACCACAAAGCTGACCAGCGCCACCTGCGGCGAGCCCAGCACCCGCACGCCGTTGCGCGCCTTCAGGCCGTGCAACAGGTAGTCATGCAAGGCCGCTTCATGGGCGATGACCGCTTGCGGGTCCAGGGAACTCAGGTAATCCAGGCTGGCGCCCAGGCCGATCACGCTGGCAATCGGCGGAGTACCCGCCTCGAAGCCCAGCGGCGCGGGGCGAAAGCTCGCGCTGTGGTAGTCCGCCTGCTGCACCATCTCCCCGCCGAACTGCCAGTGGCGCAGGTGATGCAGGGCTTCGTTGCGGCCATAGAGCACGCCGACGCCGTCCGGGCCGTAAAGTTTGTGGCTGGAGAAAACATAAAAGTCGCATCCCAGCGCTTGCACGTCATGGCGACCGTGGACGATGCCTTGGGCGCCGTCGACCACGGTCAGGGCGCCGTGGGGCTGCGCCAAAGCCAGCAAGGCTTGCAGCGGTTGCCAGGCGCCAAGCACGTTGGACAACTGGCTCACTGCCAGCAGGCGCGTGCGTGGGCCGATCAACTCGGCGGCGGCGTGCAGGTCGATCACGCCGTCATCACTGAGTGGCAATACCACCAGCGTGAGCGCTCGACGTTTGGCCAGTTGCTGCCAGGGCAGCAGGTTGGCGTGGTGTTCCAGGGCGCTGATGACAATCTCATCGCCCGCATTGAATAAGTGCTCAAGGCCGTAGGCCAGGAGGTTCAGCGCAGAGGTAGCGCCGTGGGTAAACACGATTTGCCCGGTGTCACCTGCATTCAACCATTGCGCAACTTTGCTGCGACTGTCCTCGAAGGCCTGGGTCGCGTGGGCGCCCGGTAAATGCTGGGCACGGTGCACATTGGCTGCGCCGTTGGCGTAGTAATGGCTGATGGCATCCAATAAGGCTTGGGGTTTTTGCGTCGTAGCGGCGTTGTCCAGATAGGTCTGGTCTTGCCGTTGCAGGGTGGCAATGGCCGGAAAATCGGCGCGCCAGGGGGAGGGCACAAGCATGGTGGTCAAGACTCGTATAAGCGAGCCCCAGGATCGGGGCCCGCTAGTGGCATCGAGTGGCTGCTTAGTTGTGAGCGTGCAGCGCTTCGTTCAGTTCGATGGCCGATTTGTGGGTTTTGCACTCCACGGCACCCGTCTCGGAATTGCGGCGGAACAGCAGGTCCGGTTGACCGGCCAATTCACGTGCCTTGACCACTTTGACCAATTGGTTCTGCTCATCCAGCAGCGCAACCTTGGTCCCGGCAGTCACATACAAGCCCGATTCCACGGTGTTGCGGTCGCCCAACGGGATACCGATACCGGCGTTGGCGCCGATCAGGCAGCCTTCGCCAACCTTGATCACAATATTGCCGCCGCCCGACAGGGTGCCCATGGTGGAGCAGCCGCCGCCCAGGTCCGAGCCCTTGCCGACGAACACGCCTGCCGACACGCGGCCTTCGATCATGCCCGGGCCTTCAGTGCCGGCGTTGAAGTTGACGAAACCTTCGTGCATCACCGTGGTGCCTTCGCCCACGTAGGCGCCCAGGCGGATACGTGCCGCGTCAGCGATACGCACGCCGGCCGGAACCACGTAGTCGGTCATTTTCGGGAATTTGTCCACCGAGAACACTTCCAGCAGCTCGCCACGCAGGCGTGCTTCCAGTTGGCGTTCGGCCAGTTCGCCGATGTCGATCGCGCCCTGGCTGGTCCAGGCCACGTTCGGCAGCTGCGGGAACACGCCAGCCAGGCTCAGGCCGTGGGGCTTGACCAGGCGGTGGGACAGCAAGTGCAGTTTGAGGTAGGCCTCAGGCGTGGAGGTCAGTGCGGCGTCTTCGGCCAGCAGGGTGGCGACCAGCGGCGTGTGGCTTTCCGCCAGGCGGCTCAGCAGAGCGGCTTGGGTGGCGTCGACGCCCTTGAGCGCGTCGGCCAGTTGCAGCGCCTGGGTCACAGTGAAGGTGATCGCCTGGTTACCTTCGGTGTAACCGAGGATCGGCGCGATGGCCGCGACGATTTCAGCCGATGGATTAAGCAGCGGTTGTGCGTAAAACACTTCCAGCCAAGCACCTTGGCGGTTCTGAGTGCCAACGCCGAAGCCCAGGCTGAACAGGGAATGGGACATGCTGTTACCTCTACAAAAATGGAAGGGCTGGCCTACTTGAGGGCCGCCGAATAACTATCTGGCTTGAAGCCAATCAGGGTTCTGTCACCGAGATCAAGCACCGGGCGCTTGATCATCGAAGGTTGCGCGAGCATCAATTCAATGGCTTTCGACTGATCGAGATCGGCTTTGCGTTCGTCTTCGAGTTTGCGAAAGGTGGTGCCCGCACGGTTCAAAACCACCTGCCAACCGTGCTCGTCGCACCATTGGGTCAAGTGTTCGCGGTCGATACCGGCCGTTTTGTAGTCGTGGAACTCATAGTTCACAGCGTGCTCATCGAGCCAGGTGCGCGCCTTTTTCATGGTGTCGCAGGCTTTGATGCCGAAAAGGTGCAACGTTTTGCTTGAAGCGGTCAAGGAATTGCCCCCTTTTAGGATGCTCAAAACGAAAGGTCCGGGATTATGCCACGACCAGCGGGTTTGGGTGCCGGTCGTCCTGCGCTGTGCGACTTTTGTGCAAAAGCCAGCGCGTAACATAGCCGGTTAATATGGCACTTCAGTGGCCAGTTGTTGCCTGATGTGTGTCGTTGCAAGTCGATTGTCCGGGAAAACCGCGTTGGGCAAACCGCCTGCACCGTTCTTATTCATTTTCCGGCCTGCACCAGGATCACGGCATTCGGACAGCTATCACGCCTATCAAAGTATCGAGCTGGGGTTTATGAGTGTGCCTCATGAGCCCTTGCCGATTTACCCGTCTAGTCCATATTCGCCAGCGCGCTTACTGTTCTGCCAACGTTAAATGTCGGGAGATCGAAATGCACAAGCGCGCGCTCGGAACCAGTTCACTTGAAGTCTGCGCCTTGGGTTTAGGCTGCATGGGCTTGAGCCATGGCTACGGCCCCGCTACGGACACCCAACAAGCTATCTCATTGATGGCGGCAAATCCCCATGGAGCCGGCGGATCTTGCCGGGCACAACTGCATCAATCTGCGCCTCCCGACTCATGGGAGCCTCATGCAGTGGGATTTCGAGAAGAACGGTCACGAGCTCAAGGCACGCGTAGAAGGCCAATGGACATTCAACAGCAGCGTGCCAATTTTGCGTGCGGCTGTGGCGGAATGTGGTTTGGCGTTTCTTCCAGAAGACATGGTGGCCAACGAATTAGCGGAGGGCAGTCTCGTGCGGGTTCTGGAAGATTGGTGCCAGCCGTTCGCGGGCTACCATCTTTACTATCCGAATCGACGTGAGCATTCATCCGCATTTGGCGTTGTGGTTGACGCATTAGTTTATAAACAATGAGCGATGGGCAGAGCGGGCCTATTGTGGCAGCGCAAGCTTCGGCTCAAAGCCCTGCGTGCGCAACGCCTTGAGTTATGCAGTCTGAGTCGGCATCACGAAATCGCGGACGATGTATTGCGGGAGGCATTGGCGGAGCTTGATATGAGTGAGGCGAACCTGGGATTGAGAAAGTAGCGTCTTCGCCCTTATCGGGTCTGGGGTAGGTTTTTTTCGCCCAGGCAATGTCCCCCGCACTGAGTGTCGAGCCTCCTGAGTGGTACACGTTGCTAGTGGTCAAGCCGGGGTCGATGGCGTAATGCATGATCGAGTCTGGATCGTAGGGCAAAAAATCGTAGGACTCGCTGCGCGGTAGCGGTAGAAAGTTGGTTTGCTGATCGGGTTGTGGGTAGTTCAGGTCAAGAACAGCGTGATCCCATTGGACATTGGCATCGGGATGTTGATGCGCGTGGTGTGCGCCCAGCATGTGCCCGAACTCATGCAGCACGGTTTGGTTGAATGACGGTAACGTATGATCTCTCGGCAGGCTCATCGTTGGGGCGCCATACAAAGCACGTTGAGCGTCGTTACCTATCCGTGAGGAGCCGCCCGCGTCGCCTACCATGTTCTGCGTAATTTTAGCGTCGCCCTCGTCGCCCGATACGAACTCGAACGTGAGGTTGATATGGGTTGACCACTCGTTGGCGGCGTTTTTGACTGCCCGCACATAGGGGTCATCCATCGGGTAATCGTACATCGCGATCTTGATAGTGCTGTTTTGCGGCCAGTATTTAGCGGGTTCACCCACGTTGCGTCGACTTCTGGAAAGGCGTTCGGGTTGATCGACTCGGTCGTTCGAGCGATCAGTGGGGGGAGGGGAACAGGGGGTAAAAACGTTGGCTGAGATCATGGCTTTTTCCCGTTGGAGTCAGTGACGAATCTGTTGACTGATTTGTCCTGAACGCAGGGGAAGTTCCAGCATGGAGTGTATGCAATGTTTAACTTGGCCCGTGATATCTGTCAGATACCACGGGCGATAGCGTTTATTTTCGACGCTGAATGAAATCCCGGATCCGCTCAGCCGCTTCCACACACTCCGCCAACGGCGCAACCAGCGCCAGGCGCACACGGCCGGCCCCAGGGTTGAAGCCATCGACTTCCCGCGACAGGTACGAGCCCGGCACCACGGTCACGTGCTCTTGCACGAACAAATCCCGGCAGAACGCGGCATCGTCGCCATTCACATTCGGCCACAGGTAGAAACCACCATCGGGGTGTTGCACATCGAGCACCGGCTTGAGAATCGCCAGCACAGCGTCGAATTTCTCGCGATACAAGTCACGATTGGCCAGCACGTGGGCTTCGTCCTGCCAGGCGGCGATGCTGGCCAGTTGCGTTTGTACCGGCATCGCGCAGCCATGGTAGGTGCGGTACAGCAGGAAGGCCTTGAGGATGTCCGCATCGCCGGCCACAAAACCGGAGCGCAGGCCCGGCAGGTTGGAGCGCTTGGACAGGCTGTGGAACACCACGCAGCGCTTGAAGTCCTGGCGGCCCAGTTCGACACAGGCGCTCAGCAGGCCCGACGGCGGGTTTTGTTCGTCGAAGTACAGCTCGCTGTAGCACTCGTCGGCGGCGATGACGAAGTCGTATTCGTCGGCCAGGGCGATCAGTTTTTTCAGGGTCTCGACCGGGATCAGCGCGCCGGTCGGGTTACCGGGGGAGCACAGGAACAGGATCTGGCAGCGTTTCCAGATATCCGGCGTCACAGCGTCGAAGTCCGGGTTGAAGCCGTTCTCATCCAGGCATGGCAGGTAATGCGGCTTGGCCCCGGCCAGGAACGCGGCGCCTTCGTAGATTTGGTAGAACGGGTTCGGGCTGACGACCAGCGCATCGTCGCCACGGTTGACCACGGTCTGGGTGAAGGCGAACAGCGCCTCGCGGGTGCCGTTGACCGGCAGGATATTGCGCGCCGGGTCGAGCCAGCCCTTGGGCACGTTGAAGCGACGTTCACACCAGGCGCCGATGGCCTCGCGCAGCGCCGGGATGCCCAGGGTGGTGGGGTACACCGCCATCTGGTCGAGGTTGCTGCTCAGTGCCTCGGCCACGAAGGTCGGGGATTTGTGCTTGGGCTCGCCGATGGACAGCGCAATCGGGCGCTTGTCCGGGTTCGGCGTGACGCTGCCCAGCAGTGCGCGCAGTTTCTCGAACGGGTAGGGTTGCAGCTGGTTCAGGGCGTTGTTCATGGGAATCTCGTGCAAGGCGTTAAAAACTGGAATGAGGTTTAGATCGTCAGGCGCGTCAGCTCGACGCCGGGTTCCTGAGTCACGCTCAACTGCTGCACGATGGCTTCCTGCAATCGCAGGCACAGCTCAGGATCGGACAGTGGCTGGTTGTCGGCGTCGGTAATAAAGAACACGTCTTCCACGCGCTCGCCGAGGGTCGCAATCTTGGCGTTCTGCAATGACAGGTCGAACTCCAGGAAGATCCCGCCGATACGTGCCAGCAGGCCCGGGCGGTCCGGCGCGCTGAGTTCCAGCACGGTGACCGGGCGCTGCGCGTCGTTGGAGATGGTCACCTGGGGCGCAAATGCAAAGTGCTTGAGCTGGCGCGGCACCCGGCGCTGGATGATGGTCGGGTAGTCGTCCGGGTTGCGCAGGGCCTCGGTGAGGCCTTCGCGGATCTTTTTCACCCGCGCCGGGTTGTCGCCGATGGACTCGCCTTCGGTGTCGAGCACGATATAGGTGTCGAGGGTGAACTGGCTGCTGGAAGTGATCACCCGGGCATCGTGGATGTTCAGGTTGAGCTGGTCCATGGCCGCCACGGTCACGGCGAAGAAGTCGTGCTGGTCGGGCGCATAGATGAAAATCTGCGTGCCGCCTTCGAATTCGCGCTGGGTGGTTTCCTTGATCAGTACCAGCGGGCCGCCATCGGCGGGCTGCTGCAGGATCGCGTCAGTGTGCCAGGCTACATCGCCGGCAGTGTGGCGCAGGAAGTAATCATCACCCAATTGCGACCACAGCTGCTCGACGTCGTCTGGGTCGTTGCCGCCGCGCACCAGGATATCCAGCGCCGCGCTTTGGGTGCGGCGGATCTGCTCTTCGCGGTCCACCGGGTTTTCCAGGCCACGGCGCAGCGCACGCTTGGTCTCGGTGTACAGCTGGCGCAACAGGCTGGCGCGCCACGAGTTCCACAGCGTCGGGTTGGTGGCGTTGATGTCGGAGACGGTCAGCACGTACAGGTAGTCGAGGCGGGTTTCATCGCCGACCGCCTGTGCGAAGTCATGGATCACCTGCGGGTCGGACAAGTCCTTGCGCTGGGCCGTGGTCGACATGACCAGATGGTTCTGCACCAACCAGACGATCAGGCGGCTGTCCCATTGCGGCAGTTGGTGGCGCTGGCAGAAGGCCTCCGCGTCGACCGCGCCGACTTCGGAGTGGTCGCCATGCCGGCCCTTGCCGATGTCGTGGTACAGGCCGGCCAGGTAGATCAGTTCCGGCTTGGGCAGCTTGGCCATGAGCTTACTGGCCAGCGGGAATTTCTCCGACACCTGGGTGTATTGCAGCTTACGCAGGTGCTTGATCAGGTTCAGGGTGTGCGCATCCACCGTATAGATGTGGAACAGGTCGTGCTGCATCTGCCCGACGATAAAACCGAACTCCGGCAGATAGCGCCCGAGAATGCCGTAGCGGTTCATGCGACGCAGATTGCGATGGATACCGATCTTGCACTTGAACAGCTCGATAAACAGGCTGGTGTTGCGGATGTCATTGCGGAAATCATCGTCGATCAGGTGACGGTTTTCCCGTAGCAGGCGGATGGTGTCGGCGCGCACACCTTTGATTTCCGGCTGCTGGGCCATCAATACGAAGATTTCCAGCATGGCGAACGGGGTGCGGCGGAACACGTTGTCGTTGCGTGCCTCGATATAGCCGTCGTGCAGTTGGAAGCGCGAATTGATTGGCTGCGGCGGTGCTTCGTCTTCGGGGGCGAGGATCACTTCTTCGAAGTGCTGGATGATCAGGTCGCTGAGCTGGGCAATGCTCATGACCACCCGGTAGTACTGCTGCATGAAGCTTTCAATGCTGGTCTTGGCGTCTTCGCCTTCAAAGCCCAGCAGGGTGGCGATGGAGCGTTGATGGTCGAACAGCAGGCGGTCTTCGGAACGGCCGGCGAGCATGTGCAGGGCGTAGCGCACTTTCCAGATGAATTCCTGGGATGAGGCCAACAGGGCGTTTTCGCTTTCTACCAGAAAGCCTTCGCCAGCCAGGGCGCGCAGGTTCAGGGTGCCGTACTGGCGACGGGCTACCCACAAAATCGTCTGGATGTCGCGCAGCCCGCCCGGCGAGCCTTTGACGTTGGGTTCCAGGTTGTATTCAGTGTCGTTGTACTTGTGGTGCCGGGTCTTCTGCTCGGCGCGCTTGGCCAGGAAGAACTCCTTGCTCGGCCACATATGCGCGGTGCTGGTGACTTCCAGCATGCGCTGGCGCAGGCGCTCGGGGCCCGCGATAGTGCGGCTTTCCATCAGGTTGGTGATTACGGTGAGGTCGGCGCGGGCCTCTTCGGCGCATTCGTCCACCGAGCGCACACTCTGGCCGACTTCAAGGCCGATGTCCCACAGCAGCGTCAGAAAACGCTCGATGGAATCGCGAAAGGTCTCATGGTCGGCGCTGTCCAGCAGGATCAGCAGGTCGATGTCGGAGTAGGGGTGCAGTTCGCCACGGCCATAGCCGCCGACGGCCACCAGGGCGATATCGGCGTCTTCACTCCAGTTGAACTGTTCCCAGGCCTTTTGCAGGATGTTGTCGACGAACCAGGCGCGGTCCTCGATCAGTCGGCGGATGTCCCGGCCGCTGCGAAAGCGCTCATCGAGCACCTCGCGGGCCTGGCGGATCGCTTTCTTGAAAGCGGCGATGGGGCTTGCCTTCAGGGCCAGTTCGGCCTGGAACTGGCCACGGTCGAAGAGTTCGGGATCCACCTGGGGCATCGATCGGCTTTCCTTTCTATCTATAGTCAGTCACAACACGCTGTGGGAAAACCTGGGCAACCTTCAAGCCGAAATGCGAGGGATCGTGTCGTCGGCGCGCAGGGTGAAGATCTCGTAGCCGGTTTCGGTGACCAGCAGGGTGTGTTCCCACTGGGCCGAGAGCTTGCGGTCCTTGGTGATGGCGGTCCAGCCGTCGCCCAGCACCTTGGTGTCGGCCTTGCCCTGGTTGATCATCGGCTCGATGGTAAAGGTCATGCCTGCCTTGAGCTCCATGCCGGTGCCGGCGCGGCCGTAGTGCAGGATCTGCGGTTCTTCATGGAATACGGTGCCGATGCCGTGGCCACAGAAATCACGTACCACCGAGAAACCGTTCTTTTCAGCGTGTTTCTGGATCACTTCACCGATATCGCCCAGGCGGCAGCCGGGCTTGACGATTTCGATGGCCTTGTACATGCATTCCTGGGTGACCTGGGACAGGCGCTCGGCCCAGACCGGCACGTTGCCGACGTGGAACATGCGGCTGGTGTCGCCGAAGTAGCGGTCCTTGATCACGGTGACGTCGATGTTAAGGGTGTCGCCGTCTTTCAGGGGTTTGTCGCACGGGATGCCGTGGCAGACCACGTGGTTGATCGAGGTGCAGATCGACTTGGGGAAGCCCTTGTAGTTCAGCGGCGCAGGAATGGCGCCCTGCACATTGACGATATAGTCATGGCAGATCTGGTTCAGGGTGTCGGTGGTGACGCCTGGCTTGACGTGTTCGGCAATCATTTCCAGTACGTCGGCAGCCAATTTACCGGCAATGCGCATGCCGGCGATGTCTTCGGCGGTTTTCAAACTAACAGTCATACAGGCTCTCTCTAGCGCGGCGCGCTGAAATCAATACGGTTTACGGGCGCGCGACAAAAGGTTACAGAATTCGCACAAGCCCCAAAAAACGCGATTCTAACAGACGCGGGCGGCAAATCATGAGCCCCTGACGATCGCTTCTATCTATGAGGTGGGGCTATATCCGCTCTATTCAAAGGGTTGCGCATCACTCGCGCACGCCAAATGTGATTGCGGGTTCCGTTTTCGCCCTTCGTGTGGTATAAAATGCGCCGCTTTCCGGGGATGCCCCGAAGAGCTTAAATCCACACACGTGTCGACACGATGACCTGGGTGCCGGAGGCCTTGATGCCGCTGGTTGGTCATTGGGATACGTGGAGGCCAAACCCGACTTATTAAGGAACTATCATGTCCCAAGTCAACATGCGCGATATGCTGAAGGCCGGTGTGCACTTCGGTCACCAGACCCGTTACTGGAACCCGAAAATGGGTAAATACATTTTCGGCGCGCGTAACAAGATCCACATCATCAACCTTGAAAAAACCCTGCCAATGTTCAACGAAGCTCTGACTTTCGTAGAGCGCCTGGCCCAGGGCAAAAACAAGATTCTGTTCGTCGGCACCAAGCGTTCCGCTGGCAAGATCGTTGCTGAAGAAGCAGCACGTTGCGGTTCGCCGTACGTCGATCACCGCTGGTTGGGCGGCATGCTGACCAACTTCAAAACCATCCGTGCTTCCATCAAGCGTCTGCGTGACCTTGAAGTGCAAGCCGAAGACGGTACTTTCGCCAAGCTGACCAAGAAAGAAGCGCTGATGCGCTCCCGTGACCTGGAAAAGCTCGATCGTTCCCTGGGTGGTATCAAGGACATGGGCGGTCTGCCTGACGCACTGTTCGTTATCGACGTTGATCACGAGCGCATCGCGATCACCGAAGCCAACAAGCTGGGCATCCCTGTTATCGGCGTAGTCGATACCAACAGCAGCCCGGAAGGCGTTGACTACATCATCCCAGGCAACGATGACGCAATCCGCGCTATCCAGCTGTACATGGGTTCGATGGCTGACGCTGTAATCCGTGGTCGTAACCACGTTGCTGGTGGTACCGAGCAGTTCGTTGAAGAAGCTCCGGTAGCCGCAGCTGAGTAATTGACGCCCTGGCGTTGACTCAGTAAGCAAAAAGGGGGCTTGGCCCCCTTTTTGCCACCTCGAAAACCATTTGTGAGCGGCGCAGCTACATCATCTGTAACGTGCAGCGGCCTACAAGGGTGGTTCGGGAAGAATTGATCCCCCGTTCGATCGGGTGGAATGGTTGAAAACCTATCCAAGAGGAATTTGAAAATGGCAGCAATTACTGCAGCGTTGGTTAAAGAACTGCGTGAGCGTACCGGCGAAGGCATGATGGATTGCAAGAAAGCCCTGGAAAAGGCTGACGGCGACATCGAAAAAGCCATTGATGACATGCGTGCTTCCGGCGCCATCAAGGCTGCCAAGAAAGCAGGCAACGTAGCTGCTGAAGGCGCTATCGCTCTGAAAGAAGACGGCAAATCTGCCGTTCTGCTGGAAGTGAACTCGCAGACCGACTTCCTGGCTCTGCAGGACGACTTCAAGGCATTTGTTGCTGCCAGCGTTGAAAAAGCGTTCGCCGACAAACTGACTGACGTCGCTCCGCTGATCGAGGCTCAAGAAGCTGCTCGCCTGGTACTGGTCGGCAAGGTTGGCGAAAACGTCAACATCCGTCGCCTGGTACGCGTTGAAGGTGATGTTGTTGGCGGTTACCTGCACGGCAACAAGATCGGTGTTGCAGTTGTCCTGAAAGGCGGCAACGTTGAACTGGCCAAAGACATCGCTATGCACGTAGCGGCCAGCAACCCTGAGTTCCTGCTGCCTTCGGAAGTTTCTGCCGAAGCCATCGAGCGCGAAAAAGCTGTGTTCCTGCAGCTGAACGAAGAAAAAATCAAAGGCAAGCCAGAAAACATTGTTGAGAACATGGTCAAAGGCCGTATCAGCAAGTTCCTGGCTGAAGCAAGCCTGGTTGAGCAGGCGTTCGTCAAGAACCCTGAAATCAAGGTTGGCGAACTGGCTAAGAAAGCCGGTGCTGAAATCGTTTCCTTCACTTACTTCAAAGTAGGCGAAGGCATCGAGAAGCCGGTCGACAACTTCGCTGAAGAAGTTGCTGCCCAGCTGGCTGCCGCCAAGCAATAAGACAGTTTTCAACTGTCGCCCGAAAGAGGCTGCCCGCTCACGCGCGCAGCCTCTTTTCAAATGGGCAGGCCGAATTTATTTGGCTTACCCTCGGAACTGGCTTACAAAGCCGTGTTCCGATGGCGCTGTGACAGCGTCCAGCTAGAGTGAACGCAAGCCGTAAACGGCTCGCCAAGAATTTTTAAAAATACGCCGCAGGAGAGATTCGCAATGGCTCAGCAGGGCAGTGGTTATCAGGCTCGCTATAAACGCATTCTACTCAAGCTCAGCGGCGAGGCCCTGATGGGCTCGGAAGAGTTCGGGATTGATCCCAAGGTGCTCGACCGCATGGCGCTGGAAGTCGGCCAATTGGTCGGCATCGGCGTACAAGTCGGCCTGGTGATCGGTGGCGGTAACCTGTTCCGTGGCGCGGCACTGAGTGCGGCCGGTATGGATCGGGTCACTGGCGACCACATGGGCATGCTGGCCACTGTGATGAACGCCCTGGCGATGCGTGATGCCCTGGAGCGTGCCAATATCTCGGCTATCGTGATGTCGGCTATTTCCATGGTAGGCGTGACCGATCACTATGATCGCCGCAAAGCCATGCGCCATTTGAACTCAAAAGAAGTGGTGATCTTCGCCGCCGGTACCGGTAACCCGTTCTTTACCACTGATTCCGCGGCGTGCTTGCGTGCCATTGAAATCGATGCTGATGTGGTACTGAAGGCGACCAAGGTAGATGGTGTGTACACCGCAGACCCATTCAAAGACCCGCATGCCGAGAAGTTCGATCATCTGACCTACGATGAAGTGCTGGATCGCAAGCTGGGTGTGATGGATCTGACGGCTATTTGCCTGTGCCGCGACCACAAGATGCCGCTGCGCGTATTTAATATGAACAAGCCCGGCGCCCTGCTGAATATCGTACACGGCGGCGCAGAAGGGACTCTGATCGAGGAAGGCCAACAATGATCAACGAAATCAAGAAAGACGCTCAAGAGCGTATGCAGAAATCCCTGGAATCCCTGGCCCATGCATTTGGCCAGATTCGTACCGGCAAGGCGCACCCGAGCATCCTGGGTAGCGTGATGGTCCCGTACTACGGCACCGACACCTCCATCACTCAGGTGGCCAACATCACCGTCAAGGACTCGCGCACCCTGCAAGTCGTGGCCTTCGAGCGCAACATGCTCGGTGCTGTCGACAAGGCAATCCAGAGCGCGGGCCTGAACCTCAACCCGACCAACCTGGGTGAGTTGCTGTTGATCTCCATGCCAGCTCTGACTGAGGAAACTCGCAAGGGCTTCACCAAGCAGGCGCGTAGCGCAGCTGAAGATGCACGCGTTGCTGTGCGTAACATCCGTCGCGATGCTTTGGGTGACCTGAAGAAGTTGGTCAAGGACAAGGAAATCAGCGAAGACGAAGAGCGTCGCGCCGTTGCCGATATCGATAAGCTGACCAAGGACGCCGAGGCCCAGATCACCAAGGCTACCGACGATAAAGAAAAGGACCTGATGGCCGTATAAGGGGTCAGGACGCCTTCATGGAAAAGACCAAGCAGACTGTACCCTCTGTGGTGCCGCGCCATGTCGCGATCATCATGGATGGGAATAATCGCTGGGCGAAGAAACGCTTTATGCCCGGTGTCGCCGGGCATAAAGCGGGTGTTGATGCGGTGCGGGCTGTGATTGAGGTGTGTGCCGAGGCCAAGGTCGAGGTGTTGACCTTGTTCGCCTTTTCCAGTGAAAACTGGCAGCGGCCTGCCGAAGAGGTCAGCGCCTTGATGGATCTGTTCTTCAAGGCGTTGCGTCGTGAGGCCAAGCGTCTTAACGACAACAATATCAGCCTGCGCATCATCGGTGATCGCTCGCGCTTCCACCCGGAACTGCAGGCGGCCATGCGCGAAGCCGAGGCCATCACGGCTGGCGCCAACCGTTTTGTGTTGCAGATCGCAGCCAATTACGGCGGCCAGTGGGATATCGCCCAAGCTGCGCAGCGGCTGGCTCGCGAAGTGCAGGCCGGTCATCTGCGGCCGGACGACATCACGCCTGAGCTGTTGCAAACCTGCCTGGTGACCGGCGACCTGCCGTTGCCAGACTTGTGCATCCGTACCGGCGGCGAGCATCGCATCAGCAACTTCCTCTTGTGGCAGTTGGCCTACACCGAGCTGTACTTCTCCGACCTGTTCTGGCCGGACTTCAAACACGATGCCATGCGCACCGCGCTGGCCGATTTCGCTTCCCGCCAACGTCGCTTCGGTAAAACGAGCGAGCAGGTCGAAGCTGGAGCCCGGGTTTAAATGCTTAAACAACGAATCATCACAGCACTGATCCTGTTGCCGATCGCCTTGTGTGGGTTTTTCCTGCTCGACGGTTCCGGTTTTGCCCTGTTTATTGGCCTGGTTGTAACCCTTGGTGCCTGGGAATGGGCGCGATTGGCAGGGTTCAACGCACAGTTGCCACGCGTGGCGTATGCCGCAGTGGTGGCGGTGTTGCTGTTTCTCATGCATACCCTGTCGAGCATCATCGTCCCTTGGGTGCTGGGCGCTGCGGTACTGTGGTGGGCGCTTGCGACCTATCTGGTGCTGACGTTCCCGCGCAGCAGTGGGCATTGGTCCAGTGTGGCCAGCAAGTTGGTGATTGGCTTGTTGATTCTGTTGCCTGCCTGGCAAGGGTTGGTGGAGATCAAGAATGCGCCGATGGGCAATTGGCTGATCATGGCGGTGATGGTGCTGGTGTGGGGCGCGGATATCGGCGCCTACTTCTCGGGTCGGGCATTCGGCAAGCGCAAGCTGGCGCCAGCGGTCAGTCCGGGCAAGAGTTGGGAAGGGGTGTACGGCGGTCTGGCATTGACCCTGCTGATCACCTTGGTGGTCGGCGTTGTACGGGATTGGTCGGTCACGGACATCTTCCTCGCCCTGCTGGGCACGGCCATCGTCGTCTTTATTTCGGTTGTGGGCGATCTCACCGAAAGCATGTTCAAGCGCCAGGCCGGGATCAAGGACAGCAGTAACCTGCTGCCGGGCCACGGCGGGGTGCTGGACCGTATCGACAGCCTTACCGCTGCCATCCCGATCTTTGCCGTGCTGTTGTGGATGACTGCTTCGTGAGCCGTCTGCAACAAGTGACCGTGCTCGGTGCAACCGGCTCGGTAGGGTTGAGCACCCTTGACGTGATCGCACGTCACCCTGACCGCTATCAAGTGTTTGCCCTGACCGGATTCACCCGCCTGAGCGAATTGCTGGCGTTGTGTGTACGCCACGTGCCGCGTTTTGCGGTGGTGCCTGAAGCGGTAGCGGCGCGCAGTCTGCAGGATGACTTGCGGGCTGCCGGGCTGGCCACTCAGGTGCTGGTGGGCGAGGAGGGGTTGTGCCAGGTCTCGGCCGATGCGCAAGTCGATACAGTGGTTGCCGCTATCGTCGGTGCCGCGGGCCTGCGCCCAACCTTGGCTGCCGTTGATGCGGGCAAAAAAATCCTGCTGGCCAATAAAGAAGCGCTGGTGATGTCCGGTGCACTCTTTATGCAGGCGGTGCGTAAAAGCGGTGCCGTGCTGCTGCCCCTGGACAGTGAGCACAACGCAATCTTCCAGTGCATGCCCGGTGACTATGCCCGTGGCTTGAGCCAGGTTGGCGTGCGTCGGATTCTGCTCACGGCCTCCGGTGGTCCTTTTCGACAAACTCCACTGGCAGACCTGGAGCAGGTGTCTCCGGATCAGGCGTGCGCTCATCCGAACTGGTCCATGGGGCGCAAGATCTCCGTGGATTCGGCCAGCATGATGAACAAGGGTCTGGAGTTGATCGAGGCCTGCTGGTTGTTCGACGCACGGCCGGACCAGGTTGAGGTGGTCATCCACCCGCAAAGCGTGATTCATTCGCTGGTCGACTATGTGGACGGTTCGGTATTGGCCCAGTTGGGCAATCCCGATATGCGCACGCCGATCGCCAACGCCCTGGCCTGGCCGGAGCGGATTGATTCCGGTGTGGCGCCTCTGGACCTGTTTGCAGTCGCTCGCCTGGACTTTGAAGCACCGGACGAGCAGCGCTTTCCTTGTCTGCGCTTGGCGCGACACGCGGCAGAGGCGGGTAACAGTGCGCCGGCGATGCTCAATGCAGCTAACGAGGTGGCCGTGGCGGCGTTTCTCGAACGGCGCATCCGCTTTCCGCAGATCGCGAGTATTATCGAGGACGTCCTGAGTCTTGAGCCTGTGGTGGCTGTGAATGACCTTGGGGCAGTATTTGAGGCGGACTCCAAGGCGCGGACCTTGGCCGAGCAATGGTTGAGCCGCAACACGCGTTAGTCTGTGGGCGCGTTTGAGCCTTCAGGCACTGGATTGGAATGCGGAGAAATTAGATGAGTGCGCTTTACATGATTGTCGGCACCCTGGTTGCTCTGGGTGTGCTGGTCACCTTCCACGAATTCGGCCACTTCTGGGTGGCGCGTCGTTGCGGCGTCAAGGTACTGCGTTTTTCCGTCGGTTTCGGCATGCCGCTGGTTCGCTGGCACGACCGTCATGGTACGGAGTTCGTGATTGCGGCCATCCCGTTGGGTGGCTACGTCAAGATGCTCGATGAGCGCGAAGGCGAAGTGCCGGCTGACCAATTGGATCAATCCTTCAATCGCAAGACCGTTCGTCAGCGTATCGCTATCGTTGCTGCTGGCCCGATCGCCAACTTCCTGTTGGCAATGTTCTTCTTCTGGGTCTTGGCCATGCTCGGCAGCGAGCAGGTGCGTCCAGTCATCGGCGCGGTCGAGGCAGACAGTATCGCGGCCAAGGCAGGTCTGGTTGCCGGCCAGGAAATTGTTTCTATAGATGGCGAGCCGACCACCGGGTGGGGCGCGGTCAATCTGCAACTGGTGCGCCGCTTGGGTGAAAGCGGCACCGTCAATGTCGTGGTGCGTGAGCAGGATTCCAATGCTGAAACCCCGCGTTCGTTGGCCTTGGACCAGTGGCTCAAAGGCGCTGATGAGCCTGATCCGATCAAATCCCTGGGTATCCGTCCGTGGCGTCCTGCGCTGCCACCGGTGCTTGCCGAGCTGGATCCGAAGGGCCCGGCCCAGGCCGCAGGCCTGAAAACCGGCGATCGCCTGCTGGCCCTCGATGGCCAGGCGCTGGGGGAATGGCAACAAGTGGTCGATCTGGTGCGTGTACGCCCTGATACCAAAATTGTGCTGAAAGTTGAGCGCGATGGTGCTCAAATCGACGTCCCCGTGACCCTGGCGGTACGTGGCGAAGCCAAGGCGGCCGGGGGTTACCTGGGTGCTGGCGTCAAGAGCCCCGAGTGGCCGCCATCGATGGTGCGTGAGGTCAGTTTCGGGCCGTTGGCGGCAATTGGCGAGGGTGCAAAACGCACCTGGACCATGAGTGTGCTGACCCTTGAATCCCTCAAGAAAATGTTGTTCGGCGAGCTCTCGGTAAAAAACTTGAGTGGACCGATAACCATTGCTAAAGTGGCGGGCGCTTCTGCCCAGTCGGGTGTCGCGGATTTCCTGAATTTCCTGGCTTATCTGAGTATTAGCCTGGGTGTTCTGAATTTGCTGCCCATTCCTGTATTGGATGGGGGGCATCTGTTGTTTTATCTGGTCGAGTGGGTGCGTGGTCGCCCCTTGTCGGATCGGGTGCAGGGTTGGGGGATACAGATCGGTATCAGTTTGGTGGTCGGGGTGATGTTGTTAGCCCTTGTCAACGATCTGGGTCGACTGTAACGCTTCGCTGAATTGCGAATCTGCCGCATTTTGCGGCAGTTTGTTTATTGCCAGTTGGAATAAGAAAGGACTTCATGAAACGTCTGCTGCTAACTGCGGTTCTCACCGTATTGATGATCGCCGAAGTTCACGCCGAGTCCTTCACCATCTCCGATATTCGCGTCAACGGCCTCCAGCGGGTTTCCGCGGGTAGCGTCTTTGGTGCGTTACCGTTGAACGTCGGTGAACAGGCTGATGACCGTCGCCTGGTGGAATCCACTCGTGCGCTGTTCAAAACCGGTTTCTTTCAAGACATCCAACTGGGGCGCGAAGGTAACGTCCTGGTCATCACTGTTGTCGAGCGACCTTCCGTCGCCAGTATCGAGATCGAGGGTAACAAGGCGATCTCTACTGAAGACCTCATGAAGGGTCTCAAGCAATCCGGCCTGGCCGAGGGCGAGATCTTCCAGCGTGCCACCCTTGAAGGTGTACGTAACGAACTGCAGCGTCAGTACGTTGCCCAGGGTCGCTACTCCGCGACCGTGGAAACGGAAGTGGTCCCGCAGCCTCGTAACCGTGTCGGCCTGAAGGTCAATATCAACGAAGGCACCGTGGCGGCCATTCAGCACATCAACGTGGTGGGCAACACCAAGTTTGCTGATGAAGACCTGATCGACCTGTTCGAGCTCAAGACCACCAACTGGCTGTCGTTCTTCAAGAACGATGACAAGTACGCCCGTGAGAAACTCTCCGGTGACCTGGAGCGTCTGCGTTCGTACTACTTGGACCGTGGCTATATCAATATGGATATCGCTTCGACCCAGGTGTCCATCACCCCGGACAAGAAGCACGTCTACATCACCGTCAACGTCAACGAAGGCGAGAAGTACAAGGTTCGTGACGTCAAGCTGAGCGGCGACTTGAAAGTGCCTGAAGACCAGGTCAAGGCCCTGCTGCTGGTTCAGAAAGACCAAGTGTTCTCGCGCAAGCTGATGACCACCACGTCCGAACTGATCACCCGTCGCCTGGGTAACGAAGGCTATACCTTCGCCAACGTCAACGGCGTACCGACCCCGCACGATGATGACCACACTGTGGACATCACCTTCGTGGTTGACCCAGGCAAGCGTGCCTACGTGAACCGCATCAACTTCCGTGGCAACACCAAGTCTGCGGACGAAGTGCTGCGCCGTGAAATGCGCCAGATGGAAGGTGGCTGGGCGTCGACGTACCTGATCGATCAGTCCAAGACCCGTCTTGAACGCCTGGGCTTCTTCAAGGAAGTCAACGTCGAAACCCCGGCTGTACCGGGCGTGGATGACCAGGTTGACGTGAATTACGCCGTAGAGGAACAAGCGTCGGGTTCCATCACCGCCAGCGTCGGTTTTGCGCAGAGCGCGGGCCTGATCCTGGGTGGGTCCATCACCCAGAACAACTTCCTCGGTACCGGTAATCGTGTCTCCATCGGCC
Source organism: Pseudomonas sp. SR18 (assembly GCF_023701505.1). Lineage (NCBI taxonomy): Bacteria > Pseudomonadati > Pseudomonadota > Gammaproteobacteria > Pseudomonadales > Pseudomonadaceae > Pseudomonas > Pseudomonas sp. SR18. The sequence continues at coordinate 54,265 of NZ_JAMQAU010000010.1, forward strand.
TGACCCGCAGCGAATACCAGAGCCGCTATAACTTCGGTTATACCGACCCCTACTGGACTGCTGACGGTGTGAGCCTGGGCTACAACGCCTTCTACCGCACCACCGACTACAAAGACCTCGATGTTGACGTTGCAAGCTATGCGATCGACAGCCTCGGCGCGGGTGTCAACGTTGGCTACCCGATCAGCGAAACCTCGCGTCTCACCTTCGGCCTGACCGCGCAGCAGGATGAGATCAAGACCGGTGTCTACACCGTGGACGAAATCTTCGACTTCACCCGTCGTGAAGGTGACAAGTTCCTGAACTTCAAGGCGTCTGCCGGCTGGTCCGAGTCGACCCTGAACAAAGGTGTACTGGCGACCCGTGGTCACTCCCAGAGCCTGACCTTGGAAACCACCACGCCGGGCAGCGACCTGTCGTTCTTCAAACTCGACTACCGTGGCCAGTTGTTCCAGCCGCTGAGCGATAACTACACCATGCGCCTGCACACTGAGCTGGGTTATGGCGATGGTTATGGTTCGACCAACGGCTTGCCGTTCTATGAGAACTACTACGCCGGTGGTTTCAACTCGGTACGTGGCTTCAAGGACAGCACCTTGGGCCCGCGTGGTACGCCGAGCCGTGGTGCAGGTGTGACCGGTAACTCGGGCACTGTCGTCGACTCGGACGATGACCCGCTGCCATTCGGTGGTAACGTGTTGATCCAGGGTGGTGCGGAAATTCTGTTCCCGCTGCCGTTCGTCAAAGATCAGCGATCCCTGCGTACTTCGGTCTTCTGGGACGTGGGTAACGTGTTCGACTCCAAGTGTGAGCAGATCACCAACCCAAGCGGCGTGAAGTCCAAGACTCAATGCAACGACGTGAGCCTCAGCAACCTGGCGAGCTCAGTGGGTGTTGGCGTGACATGGGTGACTGCGCTTGGCCCGTTGAGCTTTGCTCTGGCCATGCCGATCAAGAAACCGGATAACGCTGAAACCCAGATTTTCCAATTCTCCCTCGGCCAGACGTTCTAAGCGTCTGACCCAAGATAACGACAACGGATTCTGTAGGAGTACATCGTGCGTAAGTTGACTCAATTGGTTCTGCTGGCCACCGTGCTGGTAACCACCCCGGCCTTCGCCGAAATGAAAATCGCCGTCCTGAACTATCAGATGGCATTGCTGGAGTCCGACGCGGCCAAGAAATACGCCGTGGATGCCGAGAAGAAATTCGGTCCGCAACTGACCAAGCTCAAGACACTGGAAAGCAGCGCCAAGGGCATCCAGGATCGTCTGGTAGCCGGTGGCGATAAAATGCAGCAAGGCGAGCGCGAGCGCCTGGAGCTTGAATTCAAGCAAAAGGCCCGCGACTACCAGTTCCAATCCAAGGAGCTGAACGAAGCCAAGGCTGTTGCCGACCGTGAAATGCTCAAGCAGCTCAAGCCGAAACTCGACAGCGCTGTGGAAGAAGTCATCAAGAAAGGTGCCTTTGACCTGGTGTTCGAGCGTGGCGCAGTGATCGACGTCAAGCCTCAATACGACATCACCCGTCAGGTGATCGAGCGCATGAACCAGCTGAAGTAAGCCATGACCGCGACTATCAAGCTCGGCGAGTTGGCCGAGTTCCTGGGGGCCACCTTGCGTGGCTCCCAGGAGAAGGAAATCACTGGGCTAGCCACCTTGCAGGAGGCTGGCCCAGCTCAGTTGAGCTTCCTCGCAAACCCTCAATACCGTAAATACCTCGTCGACAGCCAAGCCGCAGCCGTATTGCTCAAGGCTGCTGACGCCGAAGGGTTTGCCGGGGATGCGCTGGTGGTAGCTGATCCGTACCTGGCCTATGCGCAGGTGTCGCACCTGTTCGATCCGAAACCCAAGGCAGCCAGCGGTATTCACCCGTCGGCGGTGATCGCCGATGATGCCCAGGTTGATCCTGGTGCGAGCATTGGCGCCTTTGCGGTGATCGAGAGTGGTGCGCGCATTGCGGCCGGTGTAACCGTTGGTGCGCATTGTTTTATTGGTGCGCGCTGTGAAATCGGTGCCGATGGCTGGCTGGCACCCCGCGTGACCCTGTACCACGATGTGCGTATCGGTGAGCGTGTGGTCATTCAGTCAGGTGCTGTGATCGGCGGGGAGGGCTTCGGTTTTGCGAACTCCAAAGGTATCTGGAACAAGATTGCCCAGGTCGGCGGCGTTTTGATCGGCGACGACGTGGAAATCGGTGTCAACACAGCTGTCGATCGCGGGGCCTTGGCCGATACCGTGATCGGCAACGGTGTGAAGCTCGACAACCAGATCCAGATTGCCCACAACGTACAGATTGGCGATCACACCGCCATGGCGGCGTGCGTGGGGATTTCCGGCAGCACCAGGATCGGTAAGCATTGCATGCTTGCCGGTGGCGTCGGGCTGGTGGGGCATATCGATATTTGCGACAACGTTTTCATCACCGGCATGACCATGGTGACCCACTCGATTACCGAGCCTGGGGCCTATTCATCCGGTACCGCCATGCAGCCTGCGGCTGAATGGCGCAAGAGTGCAGCACGGTTGAGGCAGCTCGACGACATGGCTCGACGTCTCAAACAGCTGGAAAAGCGTGTTGGGGACGTGACCCCTGGCGGTAATGCTTCATCAGAAGGCTGATACCATTTCCATATCAAGTGTGCACAGCCGCTAGACTTGCCTCCTTGATTTGCTAGCGGGGCGTGCGTTTAGTCGCCCGCCCCCAATCTTTATTACAGGCTTCCCCCCGAAATGATGGACATCAACGAGATTCGCGAATACCTGCCTCACCGTTACCCGTTCCTGCTGGTGGACCGCGTAGTGGACCTCAATGTTGAGGAAAAGCGCATTCGTGCCTACAAGAATGTCAGCATCAACGAACCGTTCTTCAATGGTCACTTTCCCGCGCATCCCATCATGCCGGGCGTGTTGATCATCGAAGCGATGGCCCAGGCTGCCGGTATCCTTGGTTTCAAAATGCTTGACCTCAAGCCTGCCGACGGCACGCTTTACTATTTCGTGGGCTCCGACAAGTTGCGTTTCCGCAATCCGGTTACCCCGGGTGACCAGTTGATCCTGGAAGCCAAGTTCATCAGCTGCAAGCGCCAGATCTGGAAGTTCGAATGCCAGGCCTCGGTGGACGGCAAGCCGGTGTGCTCTGCCGAGATCATCTGTGCGGAACGCAAACTATGAGTTTGATTGACCCTCGCGCAATCATCGATCCGTCGGCCGTTCTGGCCGCCGACGTTGAGGTCGGCCCTTGGTCGATCATCGGCGCAGGTGTGGAAATCGGCGAGGGGACTGTCATCGGGCCGCACGTGATCCTCAAAGGTCCGACCCGCATTGGCAAACACAATCGCATCTACCAGTTTTCCTCGGTAGGCGAAGACACCCCGGACATGAAGTACAAGGGTGAAGAGACACGCTTGGTAATCGGTGATCACAACATCATCCGTGAAGGCGTGACCATTCACCGTGGCACCGTGCAGGATCGTGCCGAGACCACTCTGGGTGATCACAACTTGGTCATGGCTTATGCCCATATCGGCCACGACAGCGTGATCGGCAACCACTGCATTCTGGTCAACAACACGGCGTTGGCTGGCCATGTGCACGTTGACGATTGGGCGATCCTGTCTGGTTTCACCCTGGTGCATCAGTATTGCCATATCGGCGCCCACAGTTTTTCTGGCATGGGCACCGCCATTGGCAAGGATGTCCCTGCGTTTGTCACGGTGTTCGGCAACCCCGCCGAAGCCCGCAGCATGAACTTCGAAGGCATGCGCCGTCGTGGCTTCAGCGAAGAGGCCATCCATGCCCTGCGCCGTGCGTACAAGGTGGTTTACCGCCAGGGGCTGACGGTTGACCAGGCGTTGGCCCAACTGACCGAGCCGGCAGCGTTGTTCCCGGAAGTCGCGGTGTTCCGTGATTCGATCCAGGCATCGACCCGCGGCATCACCCGCTGATCATGGCCAATCTGCGTATTGCGCTGGTGGCCGGAGAAGCTTCCGGCGATATTCTGGGCGCAGGTCTGATGCGGGCCCTCAAGGCCCAGCATCCGGCGGTGGAGTTTATTGGCGTCGGTGGTCCGCTGATGCAGGCTGAAGGCCTTGTGTCCTACTTTCCCATGGAGCGCCTGTCGGTCATGGGGTTGGTGGAAGTGTTGGGTCGCCTGCGTGAGCTGTTGGCGCGCCGCAAGCTGCTGATTCAGACCCTGATCGAAGAAAAGCCCGACGTCTTCATCGGAATCGACGCGCCGGACTTCACCCTCAATATCGAACTCAAGTTGCGTCAGGCCGGGATCAAGACCGTGCATTACGTCAGCCCCTCCGTGTGGGCATGGCGACAGAAACGTGTGCTGAAGATCCGTGAAGGCTGCGACCTGATGTTGACCCTGTTGCCGTTCGAGGCCAGGTTCTACGAAGAACAGGGCGTGCCGGTGCGGTTTGTCGGGCATACCCTGGCGGACGACATCCCGTTACAGGCGGACCGTGCAGCGGCTCGCGCGCAGTTGGGCTTGCCCGATGGCCCGCTTGTCGCGTTGATGCCGGGCAGTCGGGGTGGCGAAGTCGGCCGGCTGGCCAGCGTGTTCTTCGATGCCGCCGAACGCCTGCAAGCCTTGAAGCCGGGTGTGCGTTTCGTACTGCCCTGTGCCAGCCCGCAGCGCCGTGCGCAGATCGAAACGCTGCTGGAAGGTCGCAACCTGCCGTTGACCCTGCTCGATGGCCGATCGCACCTGGCCCTGGCGGCCTGCGATGCGGTGCTGATTGCCTCAGGCACGGCCACCCTGGAGGCCTTGCTCTACAAGCGTCCGATGGTCGTGGCGTATCGCCTGGCGGCGCTGACGTTCTGGATTCTCAAGCGCATGGTCAAAAGTCCCTACATCTCTTTGCCCAACTTGCTGGCCCAGCGCCTGTTGGTGCCGGAGTTGTTGCAGGACGATGCAACGCCCGAGGCCTTGGCACAGACACTGCTGCCATTGATCGATGGCGGCGAAGAACAGACCCGAGGGTTTGATGAGATTCATCGCACCCTGCGCCGTGACGCATCGAACCAGGCGGCGGATGCCGTATTGACCTTGATCGGCCACAAACAGGAAGCTTTATGAGTACGCAAATGGGCCTGGATTTCAGCCTCGTTGCCCAAGCCGACGAACTGGTGGCCGGTGTTGACGAAGTAGGGCGCGGCCCCCTGTGCGGCGCTGTGGTCACGGCAGCGGTGATTCTTGACCCGAACCGTCCGATCCTCGGCCTGAATGATTCGAAGAAGCTCACTGAAGCGCGCCGCGAAAAGCTCTACGACGAGATCTGTGAGAAAGCCCTGAGCTGGCATATTGCCCGGGCCGAAGTCGAGGAAATCGATGAGTTGAACATCCTTCACGCCACCATGCTCGCCATGCAGCGTGCCGTTGAAGGCCTGCACATCACGCCCAAGCTCGCGATGATCGACGGCAACCGCTGCCCTAAACTGGCGATGGCGGCCGAGGCGGTGGTCAAGGGTGACAGCAAGGTCCCGGCCATCGCCGCGGCTTCGATCCTGGCCAAGGTCAGCCGTGACCGGGAAATGGCGGCGTTCGAGTTGATCTACCCTGGCTACGGCATCGGTGGGCATAAGGGCTATCCGACGCCCGTTCATCTGGAAGCCCTGGCCCGGCTCGGCCCCACGCCGATCCACCGCCGCTCGTTTGCCCCGGTACGCCTGGCTTACGAGGCGCGGGAGAGTCTCAGCGAGGTGTAGTCGCGAGGCTGATGTTTTTGCCAAGGCCCGGTACAATCCGGGCCTTGTTGTTTCCACGTATAAGACAGGATCACTATGCCGGCTTCATTCGTTCACCTGCGCCTGCACACTGAGTACTCCCTGGTCGACGGCCTGGTACGGATCAAACCCCTGGTCAAAACCCTGGTGGGTATGAACATGCCAGCGGTGGCGGTGACCGATCAGAACAACATGTGTTCCCTGGTCAAGTTCTACAAGAACGCGATGGGCGCCGGCATCAAGCCCATCTGCGGCGCCGACCTGTGGTTGTCCAATAAAGATCCGGATAATGCGCTGAGCCGCATCAGCCTGCTGGCGATGAACGGCGTCGGTTATCGCAACCTCACGGAACTGATCTCCCGCGGCTTTATCGATGGTCAGCGCAACGGTTCGATCATTATCGAGCGTGAATGGGTCGCCGAGGCCAACGAAGGCCTGATCATGCTGTCGGCCGCTAAAGAGGGTGAGATTGGCCTTGCGCTGCTGGGCGGCAACCCCCAGGAAGCCGAAGTGCTGGCCAAGGAGTGGATGCAGGTCTTCCCCGACCGTTTCTACCTGGAAGTGCAGCGCACCAATCGCCCCAATGATGAAGAGCACCTGCACGCCGCGGTAGCCCTGGCCGATAAGCTGGGCGCGCCACTGGTTGCTACCAACGATGTGCGCTTCATCAAGAAGGAAGATTTCGAAGCCCACGAAACTCGGGTATGTATCGGCGAAGGCCGGGCCCTGGATGACCCGCGTCGCTCGAAAAACTACAGCGAAGAGCAATACCTCAAAAGCGCCGACGAGATGGCCGAGCTGTTCAGCGACCTGCCCGAGGCCCTGGAAAACTCCGTCGAGATTGCCAAGCGCTGCAACATTGAAGTGAAGCTGGGCAAGCACTTCCTGCCCAACTTTCCGATCCCCGATGGCATGACCATCGATGAGTATTTCCGCAAGGTGTCGTTCGATGGCCTGGAAGAGCGGCTCACCGTGCTGCTGCCCAAGGACACCACCGAGGACTATGAAGCCAAGCGCCAGGTGTATGTCGACCGGCTCAATTTCGAGCTGGATATCATCATCCAGATGGGGTTCCCCGGTTACTTCCTGATCGTAATGGACTTTATCCAGTGGGCTAAAAGCAACGGCGTGCCCGTCGGCCCTGGCCGTGGGTCGGGCGCCGGCTCGCTGGTGGCCTATGTACAGAAGATCACCGACCTCGACCCCCTGGAATATGACCTGCTGTTCGAACGGTTCCTCAACCCGGAACGGGTTTCCATGCCCGACTTCGACGTCGACTTCTGCATGGACGGTCGCGACCGTGTGATCGAATACGTGGCCGAGAAATATGGCCGCAATGCCGTCAGCCAGATCATCACCTTCGGTTCCATGGCCGCCAAAGCGGTTATCCGCGACGTGGCGCGAGTGCAGGGCAAGTCCTACGGCCTGGCCGACCGCCTGTCGAAGATGATCCCGTTCGAAGTCGGCATGACCCTGGAAAAGGCCTACGAGCAGGAAGAAATCCTGCGTGACTTCATCAAGATCGATGAAGAAGCCGCTGAAATCTGGGACATGGCCCGCAAGCTCGAAGGCGTGGTGCGTAACGTCGGTAAACACGCGGGTGGCGTGGTTATTGCGCCGACCAAGCTCACTGACTTTTCGCCGATCTATTGCGACGAAGAGGGCGGCGGCCTGGTGACCCAGTTCGACAAGGACGACGTGGAGGCGGCTGGCCTGGTGAAGTTCGACTTCCTCGGCCTGCGGACGCTGACCATCATCGACTGGGCGCTCAAGACCATCAACCGCGAGCGCGCCAAGGTCGACGAAGAGCCGCTGGATATTGCGTTCATCCCACTGGACGACAAGCCGACGTACCAGTTGCTGCAAAAAGCTGAAACGACCGCAGTGTTCCAGCTTGAGTCGCGGGGCATGAAAGAGCTGATCAAAAAGCTCAAGCCTGATTGCCTGGAAGACTTGATCGCATTGGTGGCCCTGTTCCGTCCGGGCCCACTGCAATCGGGCATGGTTGACGACTTCATCAACCGTAAGCACGGCCGCGCCGAATTGGCGTACCCGCACTCCGACTATCAGTACGAAGGCCTCAAGCCCGTACTGGCGCCGACCTACGGCATCATCCTGTACCAGGAACAGGTGATGCAGATCGCCCAGGTCATGGCGGGCTACACCCTCGGCGGCGCGGACATGCTGCGTCGAGCCATGGGTAAAAAGAAACCCGAGGAAATGGCCAAGCAGCGCGGCGGTTTCATTGAAGGTTGCGCCACCAACAATATCGATGCCGACCTGGCCGGTAACATTTTCGACCTGGTGGAAAAATTCGCCGGTTATGGCTTCAACAAATCCCACTCCGCCGCCTACGGCCTGGTGTCGTACCAGACCGCGTGGCTGAAAGCCCACTACCCGGCGCCGTTCATGGCGGCGGTACTCTCGGCGGATATGCACAACACCGACAAGGTCGTGACCTTGATCGAGGAAGTGCGCACCATGAAGCTGCGCCTCGATGCTCCGGACGTGAACGCCTCGGAGTTCAAGTTCACGGTTAACGACGAGGGCCGCATCATTTATGGCCTGGGCGCGATCAAGGGCGTGGGCGAAGGCCCGGTGGAGGCGATCACCGAAGCGCGTCAGGACGGGCCGTTCAAGGACCTGTTCGACTTCTGCGCACGGGTTGACCTCAAGCGCATCAACAAGCGAACCCTTGATGGCTTGATCCGCAGCGGCGCGCTGGACCGTCTTGGCCCGTACTTCCACGACGAACCGAAAGCCTACCAGGCGAATATCGACCGCAACCGCGCGGTGCTGCTGACCGCCATGGAGGAAGCGATCAAGGCTGCCGAACAGACTGCCCGCACCCATGACAGCGGCCATGCCGACCTGTTTGGCGGGTTGTTCGTCGAAGAAGACGCGGACGTGTACGGCAACCACCGCAAGGCCAAGGAATTGACCCTCAAGGAACGTCTCAAGGGTGAAAAAGACACCTTGGGCCTTTACCTCACCGGTCACCCGATTGACGAATACGAAGGCGAGATCCGCCGTTTCGCCCGCCAACGCATCATCGACCTGAAACCGGCGCGGGACACCCAAACCGTCGCGGGCATGATCATCGCCCTGCGGGTGATGAAAAATAAGAAGGGCGACAAGATGGGTTTCATCACCCTCGACGACCGTTCGGGGCGCATCGAGGCGTCGCTGTTTGCCGACGCCTTCCATTCGGCGCAATCGCTGCTGCAGACCGACGCCATGGTGGTGGTGGAGGGGGAGGTCAGCAACGATGACTTCTCCGGTGGCCTGCGCCTGCGTATCAAGCGGGTAATGAGCATGGAAGATGCACGTACCAACCTGGCTGAAAGCCTGCGTTTGAAGGTCAAGACCGAGGCGCTCAAGGGCGATCAGCTACGCTGGTTGGGCGACCTGCTCAAGCGCCACCGTGGCGCATGCCCGGTGACCATGGAGTACACCGGCAATGACGCCAAGGCCATGTTGCAGTTCGGCGAGACCTGGCGAATTGATCCTGCTGATGGCTTGATTCAAGCTTTGCGTGACCAGTTCGGCCGAGACAACGTCTTCCTCCAATACCGCTGACGGTCAGCACGTCTGACCTCGGCTGAACATTTAATCTCGACCTGAACGCGCCTCTCCCTTAAGGTAGGGCGCGAACAGACAACCGGCTGGCCAGGCACGCCCTGGCCGTCGACCCAAGACGGACGCTTATGAACCCGAATTTTCTTGATTTCGAACAGCCGATCGCTGACCTGCAAGCCAAGATCGAAGAGCTGCGCCTGGTCGGCAATGACAATTCGCTGAATATCGGCGATGAGATCGCCCGCCTGCAAGACAAGAGCAGCACCCTTACCGAAGACATCTTCGGCAAGCTGACCAGCTGGCAGATCGCGCGCCTGGCCCGCCACCCGCGCCGTCCATATACCCTGGACTACATTCAGCACATCTTCACCGAGTTCGACGAGCTGCATGGCGACCGCCACTTCTCCGACGACGCGGCCATCGTGGGCGGTATCGCTCGCCTGGACGACCAGCCAGTGATGGTGATCGGTCACCAGAAAGGCCGTGAAGTGCGCGAGAAAGTCCGCCGCAACTTTGGCATGCCGCGTCCGGAAGGCTACCGCAAGGCATGCCGCCTGATGGAAATGGCCGAGCGTTTCAAAATGCCGATCCTGACCTTCATTGACACGCCGGGTGCCTACCCAGGTATCGACGCTGAAGAGCGCAACCAGAGCGAAGCGATTGCCTGGAACCTGCGTGTCATGTCCCGCCTGAAGACCCCGATCATCGCCACCGTGATTGGTGAAGGTGGTTCCGGCGGTGCACTGGCCATTGGCGTGTGCGACCAACTGAACATGTTGCAATATTCGACCTACGCGGTGATCTCCCCCGAAGGTTGTGCCTCGATTTTGTGGAAAACCGCAGAAAAGGCGCCGGACGCTGCTGAAGCCATGGGCATCACCGCCGATCGCCTCAAAGGTCTTGGCATCGTGGACAAAGTGATCGCCGAGCCACTGGGCGGCGCCCACCGCGACCCTGCTGCTGCCGCTGCGACCATCCGTGCCGAGTTGGGCTCGCAACTGGCGATGCTCAAGAAGCTGGATAACGAAGCACTGCTGGCCCGTCGTTACGAGCGCCTGATGAGCTACGGTCTCTAAAGTCGCAGCAAGACCAAGTGTGGGAGGGGGCTTGCCCCGATAGCTGGGTGTCAGTCAACAATCGGGTGGCTGACCCACTGTTATCGGGGGCAAACCCCCTCCCACATTTGCTTTGTGTATGCTGGGTTATCGCATTACAGATCGATGGCGGTACTTTCCATGAAGCCCTGCTTAACCGCCAGACTACGGCACGCCTTGGCCCCCTGGCGCAACGCCCCCGCCTTGCATGTCGCTTTCTCCGGCGGTCTTGATTCCACTGTCCTGCTCCACCTCCTCGCCAACACCGAACACCTCCCGCCGCTCAGCGCCGTTCATGTCCACCATGGCCTGCAGGCTGCTGCTGATGCCTGGCCAAGTCATTGCCAGTCAGTTTGTGACAGCCTGGGCGTGCCCTTGCGCGTCATGCGCGTACAGGTCCAGCCAGGCGCGAGTCTTGAGCGTGCCGCCCGTGAGGCGCGTTACCAGGCGTTGGCCGAGGTGGTCGGGGCAGGGGAGGTCTTGCTCACGGGCCAGCATCGCGACGATCAGGCTGAGACTCTGCTGTTTCGCCTCTTGCGCGGGGCCGGGGTGCGCGGGTTGGCAGCGATACCGGTGCAGCGTCCATTGGCGGGGGGGCATCTGCTGCGCCCGTTACTGGATGCCTCCCGTGCGGAACTGGAGGCTTACGCCCACGAGCATCAATTGGAGTGGATCGAGGATCCATCCAATGCCGATCCACGGTTCTCCCGTAACTACCTGCGCCACCGAGTGTTCCCTGTCCTCACGGAACGCTGGCCCCAGGCTGTCTCAAGCCTGGCCCGTACCGCCGAGCACCTGAGCGACGCGCAGGGACTGCTTGATGAGCTGGCCCGCATGGACTTGCAGTTCGCGGATCGACCTTCGCCGTTGCCCTGGCTTCAGTTGCCATCCCTGGATTTGGCAGCACTGCGCAAGCTTTCCGATGCCCGCCAGCGCAACGCCCTGCGTCACTGGCTGGCTCCGCTCACCCGGTTGCCCGACAGTGATCACTGGGCCAGTTGGTATTCCTTACGTGATGCCAAGGCCGACGCGCAGCCGCTATGGCGCTTGGCTGACGGCGAGTTGCACCGCTGTGGCGAGCGCATCTGGTGGTTGCCTGCGATCTGGTCGGAATTTTCCGACGCAACGGTGAGCTGGCCCGATCCGCAAAACCCACTAGAGTTACCCGGCAATGGCCTGCTGAGCATTATCGGCGAGGCGCCCGAAGGTCCGCTGGAGGTGCGTTATCGCCAGGGCGGTGAAATCGTCGAGGTGCCCGGCCGAGGTCGGCGTGACTTGAAGCGCCTGCTTAACGAAAGTGGCGTGCCGGGTTTCGTCCGTGGCAGATTGCCGCTGCTGTATCGGGGCGAGCAATTGCTGGGCGTGCCCAGCCTCATTGGACATTGGGCGGCACCCAGTCGAGGCTGGCAATTACATTGGATGCCACAGACCTGCGATCAAGGTTTGAGCTGATAGCGCCTTTCCGGTAGACTACGCTCCCTTCTTGATACAACTTCTGTGGATTCGCCTGAATCGCAGCAGTTGCCGATTACCAAGCAGTCTTTGCTGGGCGATTCCAAAAAATGTGTAGCGATCAACGTACTGGCAGTTTCACTGCTGGTCTGTCACAACGCGGCGGTTTTTTTGAAAGGTGCACTGTGATTAATGCAGGTGATCGGGGGCTTCGGCCTCTCTTCGCTTTCCCCGGCGGCTCGGACCGCTTTAACGCAGACTTCTAGGGTTTTTCATGACGCGCTACATATTCGTCACGGGCGGTGTTGTTTCTTCATTGGGGAAAGGCATTGCCTCCGCTTCATTGGCGGCCATCCTGGAGGCGCGGGGGCTTAAAGTCACCATGCTCAAGCTGGACCCGTACATCAACGTCGACCCGGGCACCATGAGCCCGTTCCAGCACGGTGAAGTGTTCGTCACACACGACGGCGCCGAGACTGACCTGGACCTGGGCCACTACGAGCGGTTCATCCGCACGACCATGACCCAGAACAACAACTTCACCACCGGCCGTGTCTACGAGCACGTGCTGCGCAAGGAGCGCCGTGGTGACTACCTGGGTGCAACCATCCAGGTGATCCCGCACATCACCGACGAAATCAAGCGCCGCATCATCAAGGGTGCAGGCGATGCCGACGTGGCGATGGTCGAGATCGGTGGCACCGTGGGTGACATCGAATCCCAACCGTTCCTCGAAGCCATCCGCCAGTTGCGTTTCGAAGTCGGCGCCAAGCGCGCGATGCTGATGCACCTGACCTTGGTGCCTTACATCGCCACCGCCGGCGAAACCAAGACCAAGCCAACCCAGCACTCGGTCAAGGAACTGCGTTCCATCGGCCTTCAGCCGGACGTGCTGGTGTGCCGCTCCGATCACCCGATCGATATTTCCTCGCGTCGCAAGATCGCGCAGTTCACCAACGTCGAAGAACGTGCGGTGATTGCCCTGGAAGACGCCGACACCATCTACAAGATCCCGGGCATCCTGCACTCGCAAGGCCTGGACGATTTTGTGGTCGAGCGTTTCGGCCTGCAGTGCAATGGCGCGGACCTGTCCGAATGGGAAGCCGTGGTCGACGCCAAGCTCAATCCTGAGCATGAAGTCACCATCGCCATGGTCGGCAAGTACATGGAGCTGCTGGACGCGTACAAATCGCTGATCGAAGCGATGAGCCACGCCGGTATCAGCAACCGTACCAAGGTCAACCTGCGCTACATCGACTCCGAAGACATCGAGAATCAGGGCACTGCGCTGCTCGAAGGTGTTGACGCGATTCTTGTTCCCGGCGGTTTCGGCCTGCGTGGCGTGGAAGGCAAGATCACCGCCGTGCAGTACGCTCGTGAGAACAAGGTGCCGTACCTGGGTATCTGCCTGGGTATGCAAGTGGCCGTTATCGAGTTTGCCCGTAACGTGCTGGGCTGGAAAGACGCCAACTCCACCGAGTTCGACAGCAAGAGCGGTCACCCGGTCGTGGGCCTGATCACCGAGTGGGAAGACGCCACTGGCGCTGTTGAAACCCGTACCGAAAGCTCCGACCTGGGCGGCACCATGCGCCTTGGCGCGCAGGATTGCCTGCTGGAGCCGGGCTCGCTGGTTCACGATTGCTACGGCAAGGACGTGATCGTCGAGCGTCACCGTCACCGCTACGAGGTGAACAACAACCTGCTGCCACAGATCAAGGAAGCCGGCCTGAAAATCTCCGGTCGCTCCGGTGATGGCGCGCTGGTTGAAGTGGTCGAGGCGCCGGATCATCCATGGTTCGTCGCTTGCCAGTTCCACCCAGAGTTCACCTCGACTCCACGCGACGGTCACCCGTTGTTCAGCGGTTTCGTCAAAGCTGCACTGACGCAACATCAGAAGAAGGCGTAAACCTGATGGCCCAGAAGATCATTCGCGTAGGCGACATCGAGATTGCCAACGACAAGCCCATGGTGCTGTTCGGCGGCATGAACGTGCTGGAAAGCCGTGACATGGCGATGCAGGTCTGTGAAGAGTACGTAAAGGTTACCCAGAAACTGGGTATCCCTTACGTGTTCAAGGCCAGCTTCGACAAGGCCAACCGTTCGTCCGTGACCTCCTATCGCGGCCCAGGCCTTGAAGAAGGCATGCGGATCTTCCAGGACATCAAGCAAGCCTTCGGTGTGCCGATCATCACCGACGTCCACGAGCCTGAACAGGCCGCCGTGGTCGCCGAAGTATGCGACATCATCCAGTTGCCGGCCTTCCTGTCGCGCCAGACCGATCTGGTCGTCGCGATGGCCAAGACCGGCGCAGTGATCAATATCAAGAAAGCCCAGTTCCTCGCGCCCCAGGAGATGAAACACATCCTGAGCAAGTGCGTGGAAGCGGGTAACGACCAGTTGATCCTCTGCGAGCGCGGTTCGAGCTTCGGCTACAACAACCTCGTGGTGGACATGCTCGGTTTCGGCATCATGAAACAGTTCGAATACCCGGTGTTCTTCGACGTGACCCACGCGCTGCAAATGCCCGGTGGTCGCGCCGACTCCGCCGGTGGGCGTCGTGCCCAGGTACTGGACCTGGCCAAGGCCGGCATCAGCCAGTCCCTGGCTGGCCTGTTCCTGGAAGCCCACCCGGATCCGGACAACGCCAAATGCGACGGTCCATGTGCCTTGCGCCTGGACAAGCTGGAGCCATTCCTGGCCCAGCTCAAGCAGTTGGACGAACTGGTCAAGAGTTTTCCGACGGTAGAGACCGCGTAAGCGTCGTTTCTCCGGTAGACTTTCCCACGTTTTCTGTTCAGGCCCTCGGGCCTGAGCCTTGTCGCCTGCAAGCCTGCCCCGTTGTTCCACCCTTGCGGTCGGTCAAAAGTTTCCCTTCAGCTGCGTCGTTTTCGTCAACTTTGGAGTGTTTACAACAATGGCAAAAATCGTCGACATCAAAGGTCGTGAAGTTCTCGACTCCCGTGGCAACCCCACCGTCGAAGCCGACGTGCTTCTCGATAACGGCATCATCGGCAGCGCCTGCGCGCCGTCCGGTGCTTCCACCGGTTCGCGCGAAGCGCTGGAACTGCGTGATGGCGACAAGAGCCGTTACCTGGGCAAGGGTGTACTCAAGGCTGTAGCCAACATCAACGGCCCGATCCGTGACCTGTTGCTGGGCAAGGATCCGCTGGACCAGAAAGCCCTGGACCACGCGATGATCAAGCTCGACGGCACCGAAAACAAAGGTAGCCTGGGCGCCAACGCCATCCTCGCCGTGTCCTTGGCCGCTGCCAAGGCTGCTGCTCAGGACCAGGACCTGCCGCTGTACGCTCACATCGCCAACCTGAACGGTACGCCGGGTGTCTATTCGATGCCGGTGCCGATGATGAACATCATCAACGGTGGCGAGCACGCTGATAACAACGTCGACATCCAGGAATTCATGGTGCAGCCGGTTGGCGCCAAGACCTTCTCCGAAGGCCTGCGCATGGGCACCGAGATCTTCCATCACCTGAAAGCTGTCCTGAAGGCCCGTGGCCTGAGCACTGCCGTAGGCGACGAAGGTGGTTTCGCACCCAACCTGGCGTCCAACGAAGATGCACTGAAAGTGATCTCCGAAGCCGTGGCCAACGCTGGCTACACGCTCGGCACCGACGTGACCCTGGCCCTGGACTGCGCCGCCAGCGAATTCTATGAAGACGGCAAATACAACCTGTCCGGCGAAGGCCAGGTGTTCAACTCCGAAGGTTTTGCTGAGTACCTGAAGGGCCTGACCCAGCGCTATCCGATCATCTCGATCGAAGACGGCCTGGACGAGTCCGATTGGGACGGCTGGAAAATCCTCACCGACAAGATCGGCGAGAAAGTCCAACTGGTGGGCGACGACCTGTTCGTGACCAACACCAAGATCCTGAAGGAAGGCATCGATAAAAAGATCGCCAACTCGATCCTGATCAAGTTCAACCAGATCGGCACCCTGACCGAAACCCTGGAAGCCATCCAGATGGCCAAGGCTGCGGGCTACACCGCCGTAATCTCCCATCGCTCCGGCGAAACCGAAGATTCGACCATTGCCGACCTGGCCGTGGGTACCTCGGCGGGCCAGATCAAGACCGGTTCCCTGTGCCGTTCCGATCGCGTTTCCAAGTACAACCAATTGCTGCGTATCGAAGAGCAACTGGCGGGCAAAGCCAAGTACAACGGTCGCGGTGAGTTTCGCGGCTGATCTGTAAATGCTAAAAAGTCGGCGGATTGCGTCGGAAAGTTCACGAAAGTGAACATTTCGACGCTAATCTGATGGCTATCAAGCACAAGCCTGGTTCTTCCAGGCTTCGTGCTATCAGTTGCTTCAAAAGTTAGGCATGGCTGTCTTTTTTCACTGGATACCCGATATTCGATGCGCAGTCCCAATTGGTTGTTCCTCGTCTTGCTCTTGTTGCTGGCTGGCCTGCAGTACCGCCTGTGGGTGGGTAATGGCAGCTTTGCGCAGGTAAAAGACCTGACTGAGCAAATTGCGGCACAGCACGCCGAAAACGAGATCTTGCTGGAGCGCAACCGCGTCCTGGATGCTGAAGTGCTTGAGCTGAAAAAAGGCACGGAGACCGTTGAAGAGCGGGCTCGTCATGAACTGGGCATGGTCAAGGAGGGCGAAACCCTCTACCAGTTGGCCCAATGAGTAACAGTTTGCCGGCCTTCTGGGCCGTGATTCCTGCCGCGGGCGTCGGTGCCCGTATGGCTGCGGACCGTCCCAAGCAATATTTGCAACTGGGCGGGCGCACTATTCTTGAACACAGCCTTGGCTGTTTTCTCGACCACCCAGCGCTCAAGGGCCTGGTGGTCAGTCTTGCTTGTGATGACCCCTATTGGCCAAACCTGGCATGTGCCACTGACCCGCGTATCCAGCGTGCGGACGGTGGCGCCGAGCGCTCGGGTTCTGTGCTTAACGCGTTGCTGCAGCTCAATGCCCTGGGCGCCAGCGATGAGGATTGGGTGCTGGTGCATGATGCTGCCCGGCCCAATCTGAGTCGTGAGGACCTCGACAATTTATTGAGCGAACTGGCTGACGATCCCGTCGGCGGCCTTTTGGCTGTGCCGGCGCGCGATACCCTGAAGCGTGCCGACAAGCAGGGTCGGGTGGTGGAAACCGTGGATCGCAGTCTCATCTGGCAAGCCTACACGCCGCAGATGTTTCGCCTCGGCGCCTTGCACCGTGCATTGGCTGACAGCCTGGTGGCCGATGCGCTTATCACCGACGAAGCCTCGGCCATGGAGTGGTCCGGTCAGGCGCCGCGCCTGATAGAAGGGCGAACGGACAATATCAAGGTGACCCGGCCGGAGGATCTTGAGTGGTTGCGGTTGCGGTGGGCGAATCGGCGGTAATCAGCGGAACCGCTATCGGGGGCAAGCCCCCGATGAGGCCCGCCCGAGCAACACCCAATCAACGACTGTACTCCGGCCTCCCGGCCAACCCCTCCTTCAAGAAATCCACCAGCTTCCTGACCTTCGGCGACAAATGCCGCTGTTGCGGATATAGCGCCCACACCGCCGTATTCGGCGGCTGATGCGCCTCAAGCAGCGACACCAGCGCGCCGCTGTGCAAGTGCTCCAGCACGTAATAGTCCGGCAACTGACACAACCCAACCCCCTGCAACGCCGCGTCCAGCACCGCCTGCCCACTGTTGCAGCGCCAGTTTCCCTGCACCCGCTGGGAGAATTCGCGCCCGTCCTGGGCCAGTTGCCAAATATCCGAACTGCCGATCAGGCAGTTGTGCCGACTCAATTCCGACAAGCTATGTGGCCGACCATACCGTGCCAAGTAGGACGGCGAGGCGCACAAGTACATGCGGCGCGGCGCGAGGCGGCTGGCGACCATTCGCGAATCCTGCAGGCGCCCCAGGCGAATCGCCAGGTCCAGGCCCTCATGCACGAGATCCAACTGGCGGTTGCTCAATTCGATATCCACCCGCAACTGAGGGTAAAGCCCCATGAATCGCGTCACCAACGGCACAATAAAACGTTCGCCGTAAGCCACGGCGCAGGTCATGCGCAGCATGCCTTTGGGTTCGCTGGCGAGGTCGCCTACTGCACGCAGGGCTTCTTCGCGGCCGTCCTGCAAGCGTTGGCAGTGTTGCAGGAAGGTCTGGCCGGCTTCGGTCAGCGTCACCTTGCGCGTGCTGCGATACAGCAATCGTGTTTGCAGTCGCTCTTCCAGGCGGGCCACCTGCCGGCTGATATGGGATGAGGACACGCCCAGGCGCTCGGCCGCTGCCGTGAATTGGCTGCACTCGGCCACGGCGACAAATTCATCGATGCCTTCCCAGCGGTTTTCCAACATGGTGATTGTCCCTGTACAGCAATAAAGTTTTGCTTTTGCCTGGATTATTAATCAGTGGGGCATGTTTTACACTCGCCGTCTCAGTTTTAAACTCCCTGGAGAAACACCGGATGATCAAGTCCCGCGCCGCCGTCGCCTTCGAAGCCAAGAAACCCCTTGAGATTGTTGAGGTGGATGTCGCCATGCCCAAGGCTGGCGAAGTCCTGTTGCGCGTGGTGGCTTCCGGCGTCTGCCACACCGACGCCTACACCCTGTCGGGCGCCGACCCGGAAGGTATCTTCCCGTCGATCCTCGGCCACGAAGGCGGTGCGGTGGTTGAAGCCATCGGCGAGGGCGTTACCTCGGTCGCCGTCGGTGACCATGTGATCCCGCTGTACACCCCGGAGTGCGGCAAGTGCAAATTCTGCCTGTCGGGCAAGACCAACCTGTGCCAGGCCATCCGTTCTACCCAGGGCAAAGGCTTGATGCCGGATGGCACCACGCGCTTTTCCTACAAGGGCCAGCCGATTTTCCACTACATGGGCACCTCGACCTTCTCCGAGTACACCGTGTTGCCGGAAATCTCCGTGGCCAAGATTGCTAAAGACGCGCCGCTGGAAAAAGTCTGCCTGCTTGGTTGCGGCGTCACCACAGGCATCGGTGCGGTGCTCAACACTGCCAAGGTCAAACCGGGCGATACCGTGGCTATCTTCGGGCTGGGCGGCATCGGCCTGTCAGCGGTGATCGGCGCGGTCAAGGCCAAGGCCAGTCGCATCATTGCCATCGATATCAACCCGGCCAAGTTCGAAATCGCCAAGCAATTGGGCGCAACCGACTGCATCAACCCGAAAGACTACGACCGCCCGATCCAGGACGTGATTGTTGATTTGACCGACGGCGGCGTGGACTTTTCCTTCGAATGCATCGGCAACGTGCAACTGATGCGTGCCGCACTTGAGTGCTGCCATAAAGGCTGGGGCGAGTCGGTGATCATTGGTGTAGCCGGTGCTGGTCAGGAAATCGCTACCCGTCCGTTCCAATTGGTGACCGGTCGCGTCTGGCGTGGTTCTGCGTTCGGTGGTGTGCGCGGTCGTACTGAATTGCCAAGCTACGTGGAAATGGCCCAGACCGGCGAGATCCCGCTGGACACCTTCATCACCCACACCATGGGCCTGGAAGACATCAACAAAGCGTTTGACCTGATGCATGAAGGCAAAAGCATTCGTACCGTCATCCACTTCTGAGGTCGGCCATGAGTCTGGAAAACCTGTCCTGCCAGAAGAGCTTCGGCGGCTGGCATAAACGCTACAAGCATCATTCCGACGTGCTCGATTGCGACATGACCTTCGCCGTTTACCTGCCGCCGCAAGCGGAGCAGGGCGGCAAGCTGCCGGTGCTGTATTGGCTGTCCGGGTTGACCTGCACCGACGAGAACTTCATGCAGAAGGCTGGCGCACAGCGCATGGCCGCCGAGCTGGGGTTGATCATCGTTGCGCCGGACACCAGCCCTCGCGGTCCCGGTGTGCCGGGTGATCCGGATAACGCCTGGGACTTCGGTCTGGGGGCCGGTTTTTATCTGAATGCCACGCAGGAACCGTGGGCCAGGCATTATCGGATGCATGACTACGTGGTGCAGGAATTGCCGGCGTTGGTTGAAGCGCATTTCCCTGCTTCGGATAAACGCGGTATCAGCGGCCACTCCATGGGCGGACACGGTGCGCTGGTGTGCGCGCTGCGCAACCCGGGGCGTTACCAGTCGGTGTCGGCGTTTTCGCCGATCAACAACCCGATGGATTGCCCGTGGGGCCAGAAAGCCTTCTCCCGTTACCTGGGCGAAGAGCGCTCGAAGTGGCGTGAATGGGATGCCTGCGTATTGATCAGCGAAGCCTCGCAAAAGCTGCCCTTGCTGGTGGACCAGGGCGATCGCGACGATTTCCTCGCGGTGCAGCTCAAGCCTGAAGCCCTGCGGCAAGCAGCCAAGGCGGCCAAGCATCCGCTGGAACTGCGCCTGCAACCTGGCTATGACCATAGCTATTTCTTCATCGCCAGCTTCATCGAAGACCATTTGCGACACCATGGCCGTGCTTTGCTCGGTTAATGTGAGGCAAAAGTAGGTAGAATCACGCCCTGAATTAAATCGGGGCGTTTTTTTTATGCGTATTGGCCACGGCTACGATGTGCACCGTTTCGCTGAAGGCGATTTCATCACCCTGGGCGGCGTGCGCATTGCGCACCACCATGGGCTGCTGGCTCATTCCGACGGCGACGTGGTGTTGCATGCCTTGAGCGATGCCTTGCTCGGCGCTGCGGCGTTGGGTGATATCGGCAAGCACTTTCCGGACACCGACCCCACCTTCAAGGGCGCGGACAGCCGGGTATTGCTGCGCCACGTGGTCGGCCTGATCCACGCCAAGGGCTGGAAGGTCGGTAACGTCGACAACACCATCGTCGCCCAGGCACCGAAGATGGCGCCCCATATCGAATCGATGCGCGCACTGATTGCCGCAGACCTGCAAATTGAATTGGATCAAGTCAACGTGAAAGCCACCACCACCGAAAAGCTCGGGTTTACCGGTCGTGAAGAGGGCATTGCGGTGCACTCCGTCGCCTTGTTGCTGCGCGCATGAATGATCTGGAATTGCTGGGCCCGCGAGCCTACGGCGAGGCTTTGGGCAGCGCGGTCCTGAAGGCCACGGCTGAAGATTTCCAGGTCGACGAAGTGCTGGATATCCCGCTGACCGGCGAGGGCGAGCACTTGTGGCTGTGGGTGGAAAAACGTGGCCTCAATACTGAGGAAGCTGCGCGCCGTATCGCCAAGGCTGCCGGCGTGCCGTTGCGCACCGTCAGCTATGCCGGGCTCAAGGACCGCCAGGCGCTGACCCGCCAGTGGTTCAGCGTGCAACTGCCGGGCAAGGCCGACCCGGACATGAGCGCTGCAGAAAACGACACCCTCAAGATTCTCAAGACCGCCCGCCACAAGCGCAAGCTGCAACGCGGCGCGCACGCGGCCAACGGGTTCACCTTGCGCCTGACCCAGCTGGCCGGCGATACCGCCGCCATCGATGCGCGTTTGCAGCTGATTGCGCAGCACGGCATTCCCAATTATTTCGGCACCCAGCGTTTTGGCCACAACGGTGGCAATGTGGTCGACGCCCGTGAGTGGGCCGCGCGCAAGGCCCTGCCAGAGCAGCGCAATGTGCGTTCGCGGTTGTTGTCTACGGCGCGCAGTTTCCTGTTCAACAAGGTCCTGGCAGCACGGGTCGCCGACGGTTCCTGGCAGCGTGCGCAAGTGGGTGATCTGCTGGCGTTTACTGACAGTCGCAGTTTTTTCCCGGCGGGAGAGGCTGAGTGCAGTGACCCGCGCCTGGCGATCCTGGACCTGCACCCCACCGGCCCGCAGTGGGGCGAAGGCGATTCGCCCGCGACCGGTGCCACCCATGAACTGGAGCAGGCGATCGCCGCCAGTGAAGCCGACCTGCGCGATTGGCTGGTGAATGCCGGCATGAGCCAGGAACGTCGCATTCTGCGACTGCCCATTGGCGGGTTGACGTGGCATTATCCCGGGCCTGACATTCTGCAATTGGAATTCGTCCTGCCGGCCGGATGCTTCGCCACTGTCTTGGTGCGCGAGCTTGTTGATCTGGTGCCGGTGGGGCAGACGGACAGCCCATGCGTATTCTGATATCAAACGATGACGGTGCCACCGCACCCGGCCTTGCCGCGCTCTATGCTGCGCTGCAGGATTACGCCGAGTGCGTGGTGGTTGCCCCCGACCAGGACAAGAGTGGTGCCAGCAGTTCGCTGACGCTCGACCGTCCCCTGCACCCGCAGGTTCTGGCCAATGGCTTTATCAGCGTCAACGGTACGCCCACCGACTGCGTGCACCTGGCCATCAACAGCCTGTTGGATCAAGAGCCGGACCTGGTGGTGTCGGGCATCAACCTCGGCGCCAACCTGGGCGACGACGTGCTGTATTCCGGCACCGTGGCGGCAGCGCTCGAAGGGCGCTTCCTGGGCCGTACCTCGTTCGCTTTTTCGTTTGCCTCGCGGCAACTGGACAACCTGCCCACCGCCGCCTATTTCGCACGCAAGCTGGTGGAGGCCCACGCCTCCCTGGACCTGCCGCCGCGTACAGTGCTCAACGTCAATATTCCCAATTTGCCCCTCGACCATATCCGTGGCATCCAACTGACGCGCCTGGGCCATCGCGCCCGTGCAGCAGCGCCGTTGAAAGTGGTCGACCCGCGCGGCAAGGAAGGCTATTGGATTGCAGCCGCCGGTGATGCCGAAGACGGGGGCGAGGGCACGGACTTTCATGCGGTGATGCAAGGTTATGTGTCGATTACCCCGTTGCAATTCGACCGAACCTTCAGCGATGCCTTCAGTGGTCTCGAAGGCTGGCTGGAGGGATTGCGCTGATGGCTCGTGAACAAGACGACCTGCTGCGTCGGGGCATCGGGATGACCTCCCAGCGCACCCGTGAGCGTTTGATCCAGCGCCTGTACGAAGAAGGGTTGTCCAACGCTCAGGTGTTGGAAGTGATCCGCCGTACGCCTCGCCATCTGTTTGTCGATGAGGCCCTGGCCCATCGCGCCTATGAAGATACGGCCTTGCCCATCGGGCATAACCAGACCATCTCCCAGCCCTACATGGTGGCGCGCATGAGCGAGCTGCTGCTGGCCGCAGGGCCGCTGGACAAGGTGCTGGAGATCGGCACCGGTTCCGGCTATCAGACCGCCGTGCTGTCGCAGCTGGTGGAGCGTGTGTTCTCGGTGGAGCGCATCAAGGTGCTTCAGGATCGTGCCAAGGAACGCCTGGTGGAACTGAACCTGCGCAACGTGGTGTTTCGCTGGGGGGATGGCTGGGAAGGCTGGCCGGCGCTGGCGCCTTACAACGGCATTATCGTCACCGCCGTGGCCACCGATGTTCCGCAAGCGCTGCTCGACCAGTTGGCCCCGGGCGGGCGCCTGGTCATCCCGGTGGGCTCCGGCGAAGTGCAACAATTGATGCTTATTGTCCGTGAAGACGACGGTTTTTCCCGGCATGTATTGGGCGCCGTACGCTTTGTTCCGTTACTCAACGGCCCGCTGGCTTGATGAATTTTCGCCGTCAGTGAATTCTGCGGATGGGGATGTGTCTTACGGCGGGGTCCATCAAGTCAACATGATGGCTTCATCGATTCAACACGTTGAATGATTCGTTTCAGTCGCGTGCCGGTAAAACTTCAATGCCCAGTTATACTTGCGACATATTTCAAGCCTGATACAGGCGTTCATGTTCAGCCACCATAAAGGGAGCGGCGGGTGAGTCTCACAGGTCTTGCGCAGCGTATGGGTAAAACAAGTTTTCAGCGACTGGTGCTTGGCCTTGTCTTCGGTTCCTTGTTGGTGGGCTGTTCCAGCTCGCCAAGCAGCGGTGCACGGGTCGTTGACCGTAATAATGCCGCACCGCAAAAGCCGACGGTAACTACCGGGCAATATGTGGTGCGCAAGGGCGACACGATGTTCTCGATCGCCTTCCGTTATGGCTGGGACTACAAAGCGCTTGCAGCCCGTAACAATATTCCTGTGCCCTACACGATACATCCGGGTCAGACGATTCGCTTCGATGGTCGCACCGGTTCCGCGCCTACGGCGGTTGTGACAAACACCGGATCTTCACCGTCGTCTTCGAGCAAAACCACCATCATTACTCGGCCTGCCGGCACTGCTGCGCCGACGGCTGCGAACAAGCCGACAGCCGCGCCGTTGCCGCCTGCCGGACCTGCGCCGACCGGTTGGGGATGGCCCTCAAACGGAGTGTTGATTGGAAAATTCTCTTCAAACGGTAGTTTGAATAAAGGCATTGATATCGCCGGGGATTTGGGACAGCCTGTTTTAGCTGCGTCTGATGGGACAGTGGTGTACGCCGGGAGTGGTTTACGGGGCTACGGCGAGCTGGTCATCATCAAACACAGTGATACCTACGTCAGTGCTTACGGTCATAACCGCAGGCTGTTGGTTCGGGAGGGGCAGCAAGTCAAAGTCGGACAGACAATTGCCGAAATGGGTTCAACGGGTACAGACCGGGTGAAACTGCACTTTGAGATTCGCCGTCAAGGGAAGCCTGTAGATCCGCTGCAATTCTTACCCCGTCGTTGATGTGTTGCCAGCCTGTTCCCTCACGTAGAAGGAACAGGCTCCAGCGTTGCCAAGGATAAAGGCGTCGCTTGAGCTTGAGGTCGAACTCACCAAAGGACTATAACAATGGCTCTCAGTAAAGAAGCGCCGGAGTTTGACATCGACGATGAGGTTCTCCTTATGGAGACCGGTATCGCTATGGAATCGATGTCGAATGAGGGACCTGCAACACCTTCAGTTCGCACCAAATCCAAAAACTCCTCCGCGTTAAAGCAACATAAATACATTGATTACACACGGGCGCTCGACGCGACCCAGCTGTACCTCAATGAAATCGGCTTTTCCCCCCTGCTGACCCCCGAAGAGGAAGTCCATTTTGCGCGGTTGTCGCAAAAGGGTGATCCGGCTGGGCGCAAGCGCATGATTGAAAGCAACCTGCGCCTGGTGGTGAAAATCGCCCGGCGCTACGTCAATCGTGGGCTGTCCCTGTTGGACCTGATCGAGGAGGGCAACCTGGGCCTGATCCGGGCAGTGGAGAAGTTCGACCCTGAGCGGGGCTTCCGCTTTTCAACCTATGCCACCTGGTGGATTCGCCAGACCATCGAACGGGCGATCATGAATCAGACCCGCACGATCCGGTTGCCGATCCATGTGGTCAAGGAGCTCAACGTCTACCTGCGGGCAGCGCGTGAGCTCACTCAAAAACTCGATCATGAACCCTCGCCCGAAGAAATCGCCAACCTGCTGGAAAAACCGGTAGGGGAGGTCAAGCGCATGCTGGGCCTTAACGAGCGCGTGTCTTCGGTCGATGTCTCGCTGGGTCCGGATTCGGATAAAACCCTGCTGGACACCCTGACGGATGATCGCCCTACAGATCCTTGCGAGCTGTTGCAGGACGTTGATCTGTCCCAAAGCATTGACCAGTGGTTGTCGGAGCTTACAGACAAGCAGCGTGAAGTGGTGATTCGCCGCTTCGGCCTGCGTGGTCATGAGAGCAGCACCCTGGAGGACGTAGGCCTGGAGATCGGCCTGACCCGTGAGCGGGTGCGGCAGATCCAGGTGGAAGGGCTCAAGCGCTTGCGTGAGATCCTGGAGAAGAATGGCTTGTCGAGTGAATCGCTGTTCCAATAAGCGGCGCAGCTTGATTGCTTGAATGTGGGAGGGGGCTTGCCCCCGATAGCAGTGTCACAGTCGCCAGCTATATCGACTGATACATCGCAATCGGGGCAAGCCCCTTCCCACATTTTTTGTACCAGGCATAAAAAAACCCCGCTTTTAAGGGCGGGGTTTTTTCGACTAAGTCAGTACAAGTTAGATAACTTGAACTTCTTCAGCTTGCATGCCTTTCTGACCGCGGGTAGCGATGAAAGAAACCTGTTGGCCTTCTTTCAGGCTTTTGAAGCCGTCGGATTGGATAGCTTTGAAGTGAACGAACAGGTCGTCACCGGATTGTGGAGTGATGAAGCCGAAGCCTTTTTCATCGTTGAACCACTTAACGGTACCAGTTTGGCGATTAGACATGGTGTATCTCCTTGGACAAAGTTAACTGCGACTCAGGAAAAGCCCTGGCCGAGACTGAGTGCAAAGAGCAGGAAAAATTCTTGGAGATGGTTGGATCGAAATTCAACATATCGTGTAGAGATTCTCAGTGACACAAGCAGCACAGTGGCGCCACCTTAACCCTTTTTCCGGAACGTGCCAATGGTATTTCCGAAGGTTTCTCTATTTTCGTGACTGGCGGTGGTATTTACCGGTACCGCTGGCGGCAATACGGCCCCCGGCCCTGCTGGCTGCGCCTTACAGCCGGCGGGGCATTCATCAAGAAAAGCCCGACGCCCTTTGAACCCCAACGCCGGCACCGGTAAGATGCCACACAGAATTTTTCCACCTCGCTATTCAGGACACCCGCCATGAGCATCAAATCGGACAAGTGGATTCGCCGCATGGCGCAAGAGCACGGCATGATCGAACCGTTCGTCGAGCGCCAGATTCGTGGTGAAGGCGACGACCGAGTGATCTCCTATGGCGTTTCCAGCTACGGCTACGATGTGCGCTGCGCCGATGAGTTCAAGGTGTTCACCAACATCAACTCGGCGATCGTCGACCCGAAGAACTTCGACGAAAAGAGCTTCGTCGACGTCAAGAGCGACGTGTGCATCATTCCGCCAAACTCTTTCGCCCTGGCGCGCACCGTGGAATTCTTCCGTATTCCCCGCGACGTGCTGACCATCTGCCTGGGTAAAAGCACCTACGCGCGCTGCGGCATTATCGTTAACGTGACGCCGCTTGAGCCCGAGTGGGAAGGTCACGTCACCCTGGAGTTCTCCAACACCACCACCCTGCCGGCCAAGATCTACGCCAATGAAGGCGTGGCGCAGATGCTGTTCTTGCAGTCCGACGAGGCCTGTGAAGTGTCCTACAAAGACCGCGCAGGCAAGTACCAAGGCCAGCGCGGCGTCACCTTGCCACGCGCTTGATCGAAAGGTCCTACGCGTAAAGGGAATTAGTCCGCAGAAAGTGACTCTATTGGGTGTACTGCCTCGGCGCGTGCAAAACGCGCCGGGCCACGCT
This sequence comes from Pseudomonas sp. SR18, assembly GCF_023701505.1. Classification (NCBI taxonomy): domain Bacteria; kingdom Pseudomonadati; phylum Pseudomonadota; class Gammaproteobacteria; order Pseudomonadales; family Pseudomonadaceae; genus Pseudomonas; species Pseudomonas sp. SR18. Next base: position 81,107 of record NZ_JAMQAU010000010.1, read on the forward strand.
TGAGGAGTGCCTTATGAAGATCGACCCGCGAATCAGCGCAGAACTTGCCCGGCTTGAACCCAACCAGATTGGCGTTCTGGCCTGGTCCCTGATGGCCGATCCCGCTTATGCGGGCGGCATCCCCGGCCAACCCGAGCCGGATTACCCACAGCCTACCGAACCCGGTGAGCCGACCCTTCCCGATGAGCCGCCACCCGCACCGGTTGCCTGATACCTGCAAGCCCAGTCGGTGTTTCAGCCAACTGGCCAGACCTGGTGATCGCCAATCACAAAAATTTGGTGATCATCGCCCTGATCTACTGCGTATCCGCCCGTAAATGCGCCAAACGCTGGCAACAGGCTGACGTGCCTGCCCAGCAGGAAGCACGGCAGGCGCAGGCTCTGCCGGCCCTTGCCGCGCAAGCGATACACCGGGTGCACATGCCCCGCCAGCACCAGGTGGCTGGCATGGGGATCCGGTTCGTGTTGCAGGGCGAAAGGTCCCATCAGCAGCGGCTCAGGCACCACCTCGATCCTCAAGTCAGCAGGTGGATCGCCCGCGCGTTTATCGTGATTGCCGCGAATCAACGTCATCGCCAGGTCGCAATGCCGTGCTCGCCAGTCCCGCAGTGCGCTCAGTGTGCCGCTGGCGTGTGAGCCGGGACCGTGCAGGAAGTCGCCCAGAAAGATCACCTGCGCGCACGGCAGGGCGCTTAACAAGTGATCCAGACGCTGCAGGTTGTCGGTAGTAGTGCCCTGCGGCACTGGCTGCCCCAGGCTGCGATAGGCAGATGCCTTGCCAAAGTGCGCATCGGCAATCAACAAACACTGGCGCGCAGGCCAGTACACGGCTTTCTCCGCCAGCAACCACAGTTCTTCGCCGCGAAGCGTCACCGAGCAGTGCGTCATCGTTTCTCCGCTACTTTTTCCAAATCCTTGACCATCCGTGCAATGCGCTCCGAGAGTTTTTCCGAACTCATGCTTTCGCGCATCCGCTCCACCAGCAGCGGGAAGGCCAGGGGCGTAGGACGTTCGATCACATGCATGTCCAGTTGCAGTGCCGACAAGCGAAGCAAGGTCTCTTCCAGGCGGCGAATATCCAACTCGTCACGCAGGACTTCTTCCCCGGCCTGGGCCAGCAACAGGTTCTGCGGGTCATACTGCTTGAACACTTCAAAGAACAACCCGCTGGACGCCTGCACCTGGCGCGTACTTTTCGGCGCGCCGGGGTAGCCGGCAAACACCAGCCCGGCGATACGGGCGATTTCACGAAAGCGCCGCAAGGCCAGTTCCCCGGCATTCAGGCTGGCGGCGACGTCGCTCAGCAAATTGGCCGGGCTCAGCAGCGCCTCGCTCAGCCATACAGACCAATCCACCGGCGTGGCGCTCAGTAACTCCAGGCCATAGTCATTGACGGCAATGGAGAAGGTCACTGCCTGTCCTTGGCTGACCCGCCAGGCGAGCAGGCTCGCCAACCCCAGATGCACCTGGCGCCCGGCAAACGGGTACAGAAACAGGTGCCAACCTTCCCGCGACTTCAGCACTTCGGCCAACAGATGTTCCCGCGTCGGCAGGCCGGACCAGCGCAACTGCGTCTGTAGCAATGGTTGCACCGCCTGCATTTCAGGGCCTTCGAAGCGACCCTGCGCCGCCGCGTCAAAGCGCTCCACCACGGCCTGGGCCAGCTCATTGGAAAGGGGCATGCGCCCGCCATTCCAGCGCGGTACGGCGGCCTTTTTGGCGGTGCTGCGCCGCACGTAGGCGGTCATGTTTTCTACCCGCACCAGTTCCAGCAGGCGTCCGGCAAACAGAAACCCATCCCCAGGCTTGAGCCGTGCGATGAAACCTTCCTCGACGCTGCCCAGATTCTTGCCGCCGCCGCCCTTGCTCCAGAATTTCAACTGGATACTCGCGTCGCTGACAATGGTGCCCACACTCATGCGATGGCGTCGCGCCAAGCGGGCGTCGGGCACGCGCCAGATGCCCTGCTCGTCGGGCTCCACCCGGCGGTAATCCGGATAAGCGGTGAGCGACAGCCCGCCATGGCGTACAAACCCCAGCGCCCAGGCCCAATCCGCGTCCGTAAGATCGCGATACGCCCAGGCGCCGCGCACTTCCGCCAGCAATGCATCCGGCGTGAAGCCACCGCCCAGGGCCATGCTCACCACGTGTTGTACGAGTACATCCAGCGGTTTGCAGGGTGATTCGCGGGCCTCGATGCGCCGCCCTGCAATTGCATCCTGGGCCGCCGCCGCCTCGACCAGTTCAAGGCTATGGGTCGGCACCAGCGTCACCCTCGATGGCCGCCCCGGCGCATGGCCGGAGCGCCCGGCACGTTGCATCAGACGGGCGATGCCCTTGGCTGAGCCGATCTGCAACACCCGCTCCACCGGCAAAAAATCCACCCCCAGGTCCAGGCTGGAGGTGCAGACCACCGCCTTGAGCTGCCCGTCTTTCAGGGCTCGTTCTACCCAATCACGGGTTTCCCGAGACAACGAACCATGGTGCAGGGCAATGACCCCGGCCCACTCCGGCCGCGCTTCCAGTAAGGCCTGGTACCAGATTTCCGACTGCGCCCGCGTATTGGTAAACACCAGGCAGCTGCTGCTGGCCTCGACCTCGGCGGCCACCTGCGGCAACATCTTCAAACCGATATGCCCGGCCCACGGGAAACGCTCGGTAACCAGTGGCAACAAGGTGTCGACTTTCAGCTGTTTGGCCGTTTGCCCTTGCACATTGATTCCGCCGCCTTGTGGGACCAATACCTCCAGCGCGTGGGGCTGATTACCCAAGGTCGCCGAAATGCCCCACACCATCAGGTCAGGGTGCCAGCGCCGCAGCCGCGCCAACGCCAATTGCAACTGTACGCCGCGCTTGTTGCCGATCAGCTCATGCCATTCATCCACCACCACCATGCGCAGGTGCGCGAGGCTCGCCTCACTGTCGGCGCGGGCGAGCATCAGAGTCAGGCTTTCCGGGGTGGTGATCAGTACGGTGGGTTGGCGCCGGGTTTGCCGGGCGCGCTCGCTGCTGCTGGTATCGCCCGTGCGCAGGCCGACGCTCCACGGAATCTGCAAGGTCGCCAGCGGCGCTTCGAGGGCGCGAGCCGTGTCGGCGGCCAGCGCACGCATCGGCGTGATCCACAGCGCCGTCAGCGGTTCGGCAGGCGGTTTGCGTTTGCCCGTAGCAGGCGGTCGGGTGGTGGCGAAGCGATTGAGGGCGGCAAACCACAGTGCGTAGGTTTTACCCGCGCCAGTGCTGGCGTGCAGCAGCCCTGACCGGCCTTGCTTGACCGCTTGCCAAACCGCTTTCTGGAAGTCGAACGGCTTCCAGCCCTTGGCGGCGAACCATGTCTTGGCGAAGTCGTGGGGTTTTGCCATGCGGCGGCTGACGCTCTGGAAGGTCTATTCCCACAGACCCTCCAGGCACCGCAAAGGTTTACTTCAAATTGCCACTGAGGAATTGCTGCAAACGCTCGCTCTTCGGATTGCCCAACACATCCTCAGGCGCGCCTTGCTCTTCGACCAGGCCCTTGTGCAGGAACAGCACCTGGCTCGACACCTTGCGCGCAAAGCTCATCTCATGGGTGACCATGATCATGGTGCGGCCTTCCTCGGCCAGGCCCTGGATCACCTTCAACACTTCGCCCACCAGCTCCGGGTCGAGCGCCGAGGTGGGTTCGTCAAACAGCATCACCTCCGGTTCCATGGCCAGCGCGCGGGCGATGGCCACCCGTTGCTGCTGGCCACCGGAGAGAAACGCCGGGTACTGGTCGGCCACTCGCGCTGGCAGGCCGACCTTGTCCAGATAGCGACGGGCACGGTCCTCGGCGTCCTTTTTACTGCAACCCAGCACCCGGCGTGGCGCCATGGTGATGTTTTCCAGCACGCTCATGTGGCTCCACAGGTTGAAGTGCTGGAACACCATCGCCAGCCGCGTGCGCAGGCGCTGCAATTCGGCGTCGTCGGCCACGCGCATGCCGTGGCGGTCGCTGACCAGGCGGATCGGCTTATCGTCGAGGGTCATGGCGCCGTCGTTGGGGGTTTCCAGGAAGTTGATGCAGCGCAAAAAGGTGCTTTTGCCCGAGCCGCTGGCGCCGATCAGGCTGATCACGTCACCGGTCCTGGCCTTCAGCGAGACACCTTTGAGCACCTCATTGTCGCCATAGCTTTTATGCAGGCCTTCAACGGTCAATTTGTACATGGGGCGTGCATCCTCAAGGCGAAAGTAGGTAGCCGCTGCGGTAGGCCTCTGAGCCGGCGACATGGGCGATGACCATCCCGGCAGTGGCCATGCGGCGCAGCGAACGGGCGTAAAGCAGGCCTGCGTGATGGCAGTGCACAGGCGTTACGCGGTCGGTAATGGGGTCGATGATTTCAGCAATCAGTTGCCCGGCTTCCAGGTACTCACCGGGCAGGGCGCTGAACACCAGCAGGCCGCCCACGGGTGTTGCAACGGGCTCGACGCCGGCCAGTGGGGTGGCCGGGTAGGGCAGGTCGGGCAAGGGCGCCGCTTCGCCGCTGATGGCGCCGAAGTGAATCAGGTAGTCGATGATCGCCTGGCAATCGAGGCCCGCCAGGCCGTGGTTGACGTCGCCCTGGCCGCGCAGTTCGACCGTCACCGAAAAACTGCCCATGGGGATCGGGAAGCGTTCGGCAAACCGTTGCTGCAACTGCCACCAGACCAGGGTGAAACATTCATCGAACGACTGCCCGCCAGAGTCGGTGGCCAGTAAATTGGCTTCCGAGCCTAGATAACGCGCCAATGGCTCCACCTGCGGCCAGGCCTCAGGCGTGGTGTACAGGTGCGCCACGGCTTCGAAGTCGCAATGCAGGTCCAGCACCATGTCGGCGTCGCACGCCAGGCGTTGCAGCACCAGCCGTTGAGACTGCAATTGGGTGGCGGCGGTTTGCCCGGCGAGGGCGCTGCTCAATGCGGCGCGAATCAGTTCGACATTGCGTTGCGGATCATCCCCCAGCAGCGCCTCGACCTGGTTGCCCACCTCTTCACTAAGGTCGACAAACAGGCGATTGAAGTTCTGCCCGCTTTCCAATTCATAGCGGCCGAGGGGGATATCCATCAACACCTGTTCCAGGCCCACCGGGTTGGCGATGGGCACCACTACGATCTCGCTCAACAGCCGTCCGGCCGCCGCCAATTCGGCGAGGCGCACCTTCAGGTGCCAGGCGACCAACATGCCGGGCAGCTCATCGGCATGCAGCGACGCCTGGATGTAGACCTTGCCTGCGGCCTGCTGCGGGCCGAAGTGGAAACTGTGGATCTGCCGCGCCGTGCCTGGCACCGGCGCAATCAGTTCATGTCGCTGATGACGCATGAAGGCTCCTTAATGGCTTGGCCCGAGAAAGGCCAGCCAGCGACGTTCCGCCAGCCGAAACAGGCCGACCAGGGCAAAGGTCACGGCGAGGTAGATCAGCGCGGCAATGCCGAACGATTGAAAGGTCATGAAGGTCGCCGAGTTGGCATCCCGCGCGACTTTGAGAATGTCCGGGATCGTCGCGGTAAACGCCACGGTGGTCGAGTGCAGCATCAGGATCACTTCGTTGCTGTAGTACGGCAACGAGCGGCGCAGTGCGGACGGCATGATCACATAGGCGTAGAGTTTCCAGCCGCTGAGGCCGTAGGCCTTGGCCGCCTCGACTTCACCGTGGGCCATGCTGCGGATCGAGCCCGCGAAAATCTCCGTGGTGTAGGCGCAGGTGTTGAGGGCGAAGGCGAGGATGGTGCAGTTCATTGCATCGCGGAAAAACGCATCCAGCACCGGTTGGGCGCGTACGGCGGCGATGCTGTAGATGCCGGTGTAACAGATCAGCAACTGAATATAGAGCGGTGTACCGCGAAACAGGTAGGTGTAGAACTGCACCGGCCAGCGCACCCAGCGCTTGCGCGATACGCGGGCGATGGAGAGTGGGATCGACACCAGAAACCCGATCACCAAGGCGGCGCTGAGCAACCACATCGTCATGGCCAGGCCGGTGATGTGCTGGCCGTCGCTGTAGAGGAACGGGCGCCAGTATTCCTGCAAGAGTTCGATCATCGCACTGCCTCCCGGGAGCCTGCGGAGTAGCGACGTTCAAGACGGCGCAGGACAAAGTTGGAGACGCTGGTGATCACCAGGTAGATCAGCGCGGCCAGCACCAGGAAATAGAACAGCTGGTAAGTGCTTTTGCCCGCGTCCTGGGCCGCTTTGACCAAGTCCGCCAAGCCGATGATCGACACCAGCGCGGTGGCCTTGAGCATCACCATCCAGTTATTGCCGATGCCGGGCAGGGCAAAACGCATCATTTGCGGGAAGGTCACGTAGCGAAACCGCTGGCCGCGCTTGAGCCCATAGGCGGTGGCAGCTTCCAACTGGCCACGGGGCACGGCGAGAATCGCGCCGCGAAAGGTCTCGGTGAAGTAGGCACCGTAGATAAAGCCCAGGGTGATCACCCCGGCGCTGAATGGGTCGATCTCGATGTACTCCCATTCCATAAAGTCGGTCAGGCCGGTAAGCCAGGTTTGCAGGCTGTAGAAAATCAGCAGCATCAGCACCAGGTCAGGCACGCCACGGATCAGGGTGGTGTAGAGCTGGGCGGGAATGCGCAGGAAGGGCAGGCTGGAGAGTTTGGCGCTGGCGCCGAGCAGGCCGAGCAACACGCTGACGGCCAGGGACAGCACCGACAACTTGAGGGTCATCCAGGTGCCCTGCAGCAACAGCGGGCCGAAACCCTTCAAGCTGAACGCGCTCAGCCCGAGGGTTTGCAACAGATCTTCGAACATAATTCAGGACCTATGGCGATAAAAAAGCGCCCCTCCAGTGGAGGGGCGCCCCGGGCATTACTTGCCGCTGTACAGGTTCAGATCGCCAAAGTGTTTCTTCTGGATAGTGGCGTAGGTGCCATCATCGTGTAACGCTTTGATACCTTTATCCAAAAGTGCCTTGAGCTCAGTGTTACCTTTTTTGATACCGATCGCGGTTTTCGACGGCAGCAATGGGTCGTCAATGGCCGCGCTGACTTCGTAGCCGGCACCGGCTGGCGACTTCAGGAAGCCCAGTTCGGCTTGCAGCATGTCCTGCACGGATGCATCGAGACGGCCGGACGTCAGGTCAGCATAAACCTGGTCCTGGTTGGCGTAGGCCTTGGTGGTCACACCGGCCTTGTCCAGCACAGCCTTGGCGTAGGCTTCCTGAATGGTGCCTTGCTCGTAGCCCACAGACTTGCCCTTGAGCGACTCAGGGGTAGAGAACCCAGCGCCTTTCTTGAACACCAGCGAGGTAGGACCGGAGAACAGTTCGTTGGAGAAGTCGATGGCCTTTTCACGCACCGGGGTCACGGTCATGGACGAGATCACGCCGTCGAACTTGTTGGCTTTCAGGCCGGGGATCATGCCGTCGAAGTCACTTTCGACCCATTTGCACTTGACCTTCAGCTCCGCACAGATGGCATTGCCCAGGTCGATATCGAAGCCCACCAGGCTGCCGTCGGCAGCTTTGGATTCGAATGGCGCGTAGGACGGATCGACACCAAAACGCAATTCCTTGTATTCCTTGGCCAGCGCGGTACCGGCGGCCATGCACAGAGCCAGTGCAGAAAGGGTCAGCAATGCTTTTTTCATTATGTAATCCCTGGAAACCAAGATAAGCGCTTGTGGCGCGTTTAGGACTGTTACTGAACGGTGTCAGACGGATCACAAGTAGCAATTTCTGCACCATAGTTCCGAATGAGCGTTTTAAAAGGTGGGACAAGGGAAATCTGAGTGTAGGAGATGCCCGAAAGTGGGCGCGGGAAAATGAGCGCACCATTTCAGGTCGCAAGGAAATTCAACGCGGGGATTTATGTCAGGCCAGGAGGTCCTGCAGGGTGGCAAGGTTGTCGGCCTCGTCGACTGTCTTGTCCTGCCGCCAACGCAACATCCTGGGAAAGCGCACGGCAATCCCGCTCTTGTGGCGCTTGGACAGGGCAATCCCTTCAAACCCCAATTCGAACACCATGCTCGGCGTCACGCTGCTGACCGGGCCGAATTTTTCCACCGTGGTCTTGCGCACAATCGCGTCGACCTTGCGCATTTCCTCGTCGGTCAGCCCGGAGTAGGCCTTGGCAAACGGCACCAAGGTGCGCTCGCTGCCGGGCGGGCCGTCCCACACGGCAAAGGTGTAGTCGCTGTATAAGCTGGCGCGTCGGCCATGCCCGCGCTGGGCGTAGATCAACACGGCGTCGACGCTGAACGGGTCGACTTTCCACTTCCACCACAGGCCCATATCCTTGGTGCGGCCCACGCCATACAGGCCCTGGCGATTCTTGAGCATCATGCCTTCGACGCCGAGGCTGCGGGAGGCTTCGCGTTGTTGGGCAAGGTCTTGCCAGGTTGCACCCGTCAGCAGCGGTGAGGGCTGCAACACCGGTTGGTTGCACTGGGCAATCACCTGCTCCAGTTGTGCGCGGCGTTTGGCCTGGGTGTGGTTGCGCCAGTCGTCGCCCTGATGTTCCAGCAGGTCGTAGGCCAGGACTGCCACCGGCGCATCCTCCAGCACTTTTTTGCTCAGGGTCTTGCGGCCGATACGTTGTTGGAGCAGGGCGAAGGGTTGCACCGAGTCTTTCCACACGACGATTTCGCCGTCGATCACCGTGCCATCGGGCAGGCCACTCGCCAGGCTGTGGAGTTCGGGAAACCGCTCAGTCACCAACTCTTCGCCTCGGGACCAGATCCACAGGCGCCCGTCACGCTTGACCAACTGCGCACGAATGCCGTCCCACTTCCACTCCACCTGCCAGTCCGCTGGAGAGCCGAGCAGGGCATCGAATTGCTCCACTGGCTGCGACAACCCGTGAGCGAGAAAAAACGGATACGGCTGTCCGCCTCGTTGTGCATGTTCGTCGGACGATTCGGCGGCGATCAGCTTGAGGTAGCCCTCAGGTGTAGGGCGATTGGACAGATCGGTGTAGCCCACCAGCCGCTGGGCCACGCGTTTACTGTCCAGCCCGGCCATGGCCGCGAGGGCGCGGGTGACCAGCAGCTTGGACACGCCAACGCGGAAGCTGCCGGTAATCAATTTGATGCACACCATCAGGCTTGGTTGATCCAGTTGTGTCCATAACGCTGGCAGGCGTTCAGCCAAGTCCAGGGGCGAGAGCCCGCGCAGGGGCAGGAGTTTGTGTTCCAGCCACACGGCCAGGCCGTCTTCTGAGGTGTAGGTCGATTCCGGTAACAGCAGGGAAATCGTCTCGGCCAAGTCACCCACCGACTGGTAGCTCTCTTCGAACAGCCACGGCTCGATGCCGGACGCTTCGGTGGCCATGTCTCGCAGCAGGCGCGTCGGCACCAGTTGCCGAGGGCGTCCGCCGGACAGGAAATACACCGCCCATGCCGCATCCTCGGGCGGTGCTTGCAGGAAGTAGGCTTGCAGGGCCGCGAGCTTGGCGTTGCTGGAGGTGGTGGCGTCGAGGTTGGCGTACAGCTCGGCGAAGGCCCTCATGCGCTGGCCTCTTCTTCGTCATCACCGTATTCGGTGGTGAAGCCCTGGGCGTCCAGGCCTTTTTCCCGCAGGTGGCGCACCAATACGCCGACAGAACCGTGGGTCACCATCACCCGTTCTGCGCCGGTCTGTTCGATGGCCCACAACAGGCCCGGCCAATCGGCGTGGTCCGACAGTACAAAACCTCGGTCCACTCCGCGCCGCCGCCGTGTGCCGCGCAGGCGCATCCAGCCGCTGGCGAACGCGTCGCTGTAGTCGCCGAAGCGCTTGATCCAACTGCTGCCGCCGGCGGAGGGCGGGGCGATGATCAAGGCTTGGCGCAGCAGTGGGTCGGTCTTGGTGAAGTCCCCGGCGTAGAGCGTGTCGGGGATATAGATGCCGGCCTCGCGGTACACCCGGTTCAGCGGTTCGACCGCGCCGTGGCTGAGGATCGGGCCGATGCTGGCGTCAATGCCATGCAGGATGCGCTGGGCTTTGCCGAAGGAATAGCAGTACAGCACGCTGGCTTTGCCAGCGGCGATATTGGCCTGCCACCAATCGTTGATCCCGGCAAAAATCTGCGCCTGGGGCTGCCAGCGGTAGATCGGCAGGCCAAAGGTGGATTCGGTGATAAAGGTGTGGCAACGCACCGGCTCGAAGGGCGCACAGGTGCCATCGGGCTCGACTTTGTAATCGCCGGACGCCACCCAGACTTCACCCTGGTATTCGAGGCGCACCTGGGCTGAACCGAGTACATGCCCGGCGGGATGGAAACTCAAGGTCACACCGTGGTGCAGCAGTTGCTCGCCATAGGCCAGGGTTTGCAGGTTGATGTCCTGGCCCAGACGCGAGCGCAGGATACCTTCGCCGGGTGCGGCGGCCAGATAATGCTGATTGCCGGTGCGTGCATGGTCGCCGTGGGCGTGGGTGATGACGGCGCGTTCCACCGGGCGCCAGGGGTCGATGTAGAAATCGCCAAAGGGGCAGTAGAGACCTTCGGGGCGGGCGATGACAAGATCCATGGAAGCGTGCCGGGGGCGATGGGCTTATCAGGTAGGAGGAGAATGAGCCTGGAGAAGTTCTATCTAAATGCAGAGAGCCAAAAATGTGGGAGGGGGCTTGCCCCCGATGGCAGTGGTTCAGTCAACTTATCAGTGACTGACAGACTGCTATCGGGGGCAAGCCCCCTCCCACAATTGGACCACATACATTCAGTTACTTGCCTGGCGTCAGGGTCAGCCGAGCTTTCCCATAGACCTTCTCAAAGTTCTGCGGCTGCATCGGGAAGCTCAGGTATTGCGCCTTGAGCGACGGGTCGATGCCATTGGCGTAGGTCGGGCTGGCCGGGTTGCCGGATTGGCCGATACCGCCCTGGCCCATCATCGGCTCCGCCTGGCCGAAGTCGACGATCATGCGCAGCGCAGGGACTTGGGTGGTATTGAAATCCTGGCCCCAGCTGTAGGGCGCGGGATTCAGGGTGTTGTGGTCGCCGCCGGACGCCAGCGGGCCACGGATGACTTGGCCTGCGGTGTTCTTCCAGGTGGTGCTGTGCAGCTTGCCCCACTGCCAGGCCTTGTGATCGGCGCCCAATTGGCTGTCGCCAGCGCTGATCGCGGCCGCGAGGCTGCGGGCGAGGATCGCCGGTTTGTCTTCTTTTTGCGGTGTGCGCACGTCGTCCCAGAACGGGCTGTCTTCGCGGCTCAGCAAGTGATCCGCCTGGGCGGCGTAGGACAGGTTGGCGTTGCTGACGAAGGCCTTCCAGCTGGCGCTGTCTTGCGGGCCGAGTTCGTCGAGGAAGATCTGCTTGGTGCTTTCCTGCAGGAACAGCTCATAGAGCGCCGCGTCGGCAGACGTCGCAACGAGGCGACCGTCAAAGGCCATCAGGCGTTTCAGCGCTTCGCGCGCCTTGACCTGTTCGGCTGCGGGCAATCCATCAATCGCCTGCTTCAGCGGCTGGGCCATGCCTGGTGCCTGGAACATGCTCTTGAGCTTGGCGGCGAAGGTGGTGGTCTGGTCGTACTGCATGGCGATCATGCTGCGGCTGTCATGTTTGCCGGCATTGGCCAGTTGCGCCAGGCGCTCGCTGCGCTCCGGGGCATCCCAGGAGTTGGACAACTGCATGCCATAGCCACGCGGCGCGGTGCGCTGGTTGGCGGTACCGATCCAGCCTTGGGCCGGGTCCTGGTCATAGGGGTGCAGCATTGCGTCGGCGTAACCGTCCCAATCAAAGCGCGCATCCCAGCCCGGCGACGGCAGCAAACCTTCACCTTCGCGGCGGTTAGGGAAGCGGCCAGTAACCTGCCAGCCGATATTGGTGGCGTCGGCAAACACCATGTTCAACGCGATGGCGCGAATCTCGCGGGTTGCGTCCGAGGCCTTGCCGACGTTTTGCGCACGGGACAGGTCGAAAAGCGCATCCAGGCTCTTGTCGTCTTTAAAGTCGGCTGTTTGCAACGCCAGGCCCAGGCCGCTGGTGAGTGCCTGGCTGCTGTTGAGCAGGGCGCCGTGACGGGTTTCGTAGACAACTTCGCGAATTGAGCGCTGGCCCTTGACGAAGAAGGTCTCGTTGCGCATGCCGGCCGGCAGCCATTTGCCATTGTTCTCGTAGTACAACGCGTTGCCCTGGCGTCTGACTTTTTCCAGGAACAGGTCCTGTGTGTCGCCCTTGACCGTGCTCAGGCTCCACGCGACTTTGCCGTTGAACCCGGACAGCAGCGTCGGCAAGCCGGCAATCGAGGCGCCGACGGCCTGGTATTTCGGGGCGCGGATCTGCACGTAGCTCCAGGGCGACGGCGCTTGCGGTTGGGCGGCCAGGTCGTTGGCCAGCAGGCTTTTGCCACTGCGGCTGCGCTGCGGGCCGATGGCCCAGTTGCTCGACGTGGTCACGCCCAGGGCATTGAGGCTGCTCAGTTGCTGGGTCACGGTATCAAGCCCGGCCAGACCGGTGATCTGGCTGAAGTTCACGCCCTTGAGTTTCTCGGCCTCGGCCACTGGGATCGGCTCATCCGGCGCGCTTGGAGTGAGCCAGGCGAGTTTGTCGACGCCGACTTTTTGCGCCAGCACCAGGGAGGCGATTTCTTCCTGCAGGTTGGCCGACTCGCTGAAATTCAGCAGGCAGAACAACAGTGCCGAATCTTCCGGCTTCCAGTACTCGGGCTTGTAGCCGGTCTGGGCCAGGTCCGGCGGCAGCTTGTCGCGGTAGCGGTACAGGTAGGCGTTGACGCCACGGGCATACACTTCGAAGAACCGCTTGAGGCGCGGCGACGAGGCGTTGTACAGCTCGCCGGCGCTTTTTTTCAGGTTGACCGCACGCATGAAGCGGTCGACATCCAGCACCTCAGGGCCGGACATTTCCGCCAGGCGGCCCTGGGCCAGCAGGCGCAAGGTGACCATCTGGGTGATGCGGTCACTGGCATGCACATAGCCGAGACTGAACAGCGCGTCGTGGAAGGTGTTGCTTTCGATCAGCGGCATGCCCTGGGCATTGCGACGCACCGACACGTTTTGTGCCAGGCCTTTGATCGGTTGCACGCCCGCAACGGGCGGCAGGGTGTCCTGGGTGCTCTGGAGCTGGCAACCGGCCAGGCTTAAAGCACTGGCCACTGCCGCGGCAACGCCGAACCGGGGAAGAAAATGTGAGAGGGCTGGCGAGGCCATGGCAAAGCTCCTGCGGGGGGTAGCGTCAGTAAAGGCGCTACGTTAGTGAGCGCGGCGAAGCGACGCAAGCAGGAGTTTTGGGTTAAGCGTTAGATCTTGAGACTGGCTCGGGCCATGTGGGGCGTGGTTGCTCCCACATGGAGATTTTCAGTGTGGCTCAGGCCCCGTGGCACTTCTTGAATTTCTTCTCGCTGCCGCATGGGCAAGGATCGTTGCGGCCAACATCCTTCAACGCGTTGCGCACGGGTTCCTGGTGAGCGTGGCCGCAGTTCGGGCCGTGGACATGGCCGTGATCGTGGTCATGGTGACTGTGATCGTGGTCGTGATCGTGGTTGCAGTCAGGACCATGGACATGGGGTTGCTGAGTCATCGATGTCGCTCCGGAATAAAATCGCCGGGGATTATCACGCCATTGTGGGCGACCTGCACGTCATAACCGATGAATAATCCGGTTTTGAGCTCACCTTCCAGGCGATAGGGCACGGGCTGGTCGGGTTTTTTCAACAATTGCACCACATCGCGTATCTGCGGCCAGAGGTTGGTGCGCACCGAGACTTTGAAAAAAGCGTGGCCTCGGGGCGGCACGGTGAGCCACTCGTTGGACTCGCCTTCGGTCAGCACAAAATCATCCAGGGTGACCTTGTAGACCAGGCCGCGCACGGTCAGGTCGGCGTCGTCGCGGTTGTCCACGCGAAAGTACAGTTTGAATTTCTGTTCCAGCAACTTGGCTCGCACCACTTCGACCTTGACCAGGGAAATGTGGGGCGGCGGTGAGTCGTCCTCGAACCACGACGCGCAGCCGCTCAGGCCGAAGGTTAACGCCAGCATCAAGCTGTAGATCCGGAGCATGGCGTGGGTCCTTGTGGGGTTAGACGTAGCTGGAACAGCACTTCTTGAATTTTTGCCCGCTGCCGCACAGGCACGGGTCATTGCGTCCGGCCTTCACCTCAACCGTTGGGTCGATGAAGTACCAGCGCCCGTCATTCTGTACGAAAGAGGACTGTTCTCGGTGGCTATGTTCGCCGGTGCTGTCGTGCCAGCGCGCGGTAAAGGTCACGAAGGCATGTTCGGGCTGGCCGCCGAACACTTCCGAGCTTTCCACCTCAAGGCCGAGCCAGGTGCTCTGGGCGCTCCAGGTGCTGATGGCGGCGCGGTCCAGACCTGCTTGTTGCGCAGGCAACGTGGTCTCTGCCAGATAGTCGACCAGGCCCAGAACATAGGCGCTGTAGCGTGAGCGCATCAACGCGCTGGCGCACGGCGCCGGATGGCCGGCGTGATAATGGCCGCAGCAGGCATCCAGCAGGTTGCCACTGCCGCAGGGGCAAATGGATGTACTCATTGGGTTACCACCAATACTTTCCAAAGTTTTCCGGGTTGGCCCAGAAGCGGGCGTTGAGCCAGTCCGGCACCTGTTTATAGTCAAGCAGATCGTAGGTAAACAGCGTCAACACCTGTTCATCGCGCTGGAAACGCTCGCCGGCCTGCAGGGCCAGGGAGAAAAAGTCAGTGTCCTTCCAGTCGCAGGCACCCAGGTCCACCAGTACCGCAATGCGGCTGGCGTTGAGGTTGCGAATACCGCCGAGCAGGGTCAGGCCCTGCGGTTTTGACAGGTGCTCCAGGCAATCGACCACCAATGCCAGGTCAAAGCGCTGCGCCCCCAGTTCTGCGGGCAACGGCCCAGGCGCCGCCACGGACACTTGGGTGTCGGGGTGCGCCTCCTTAAAGGCATCCAGCGCCGGGAACTGGCTGGCGCCCAACAGCAACAGGCGTTTGGGCTGGTGCAGATCGAGCAAAGCGGCCAGGGCTTGCTGGGGGGTACGGGCAGAAATACCAGCGGTCATCAGAGATCCTCACATCAGGACCGTAGAGACTAGCGCGGCTGAGCGTGCTGGCCTAGAGCGAGAGGCTGCGAAAAATCCTCCAGGGGCGGTGATCCTCGCTTAACCCATGGCCTTCTCAAGTTTTTTGAACCTTCACTGGCAAATCGCCGGTAGAAGTCGTTACTGTGCGTCCAAAGAAAAATTTGAAAACACTCAGGAGCCCCATGATGCGTAAGGTTTTTCTGTTGGCCCTGCTGGTCAGCCCCGTTGCCCTGGCCCAGAGCGTCAGTGTCGAAACCAACTCGTTGATGCGCCTGCCCAGCAGCACCAGCGTGTTGCAACTGGAGCGCCTGGAGGTCGCCGACTACGGCACGTTGCTGATCCCGGCGACCATCAGCCAGGTCAACGTCGATGAGCTGCATCTGGGTCGTGACGCACGCATCGCTATTGTCCCCGGTGCTGTCGGGCTGCAATTGCAGGTGGGTCGTGCGCAACTGGAGCATGGCAGCCAGATCACCTCGCGCGGCGCGCCTGGCACTCATGAAAAACCGGCCAAGGCCGGACGAGACCTGACCTTGCGCATCAACTCGCTGACGGCTGAAGAGCTGTCGGTAGATGCCCGTGGCGGCGCCGGCGCCCAAGGGTATGCCGGGCTTGATGGCGCCAACGGCGTGGACCCTGGCTGCACCTGGGGCTCGGCAGGGCGCGGTTTTAATGGGGATAACGGCGGTGATGGCCTGCCAGGTGGCGCGGGCGCACAGGTACGCGTGGAGTTGCCGAAGGACTTCCCGGCTGAACACATCAAGGTCTGGGTGGACGGCGGCGCCGGTGGGTTGGCCGGTGTAGCAGGCAAACCGGGCAAGGGCGGCGAATCCAAAGGCTGCCTGGTGTACCGCGCCGATGGTGGCGAAAAAGGCCGGCCAGGGTTGGAAGGGCAGCCGGGGCCGGTTGGGCCGGCGGGGACTGTGACCATCCAGCGGCTTTGAGTCGAAAGGTCTGACGCCATCGGGGGGCAAGCCCCCTCCCACATTTGGAATGCATCTAACTGTGGGAGGGGGCTTGCCCCCGATTGCGATATAAGACTCGCCTCAGAACATCGGCCGAGCCGAAGCAATCGCCACCACCACTAGCCCCACAATCAGGTTGATCCCTACCAACTTGCGAATCTGCCCCAGCGCAGCCGCGCCCGCCGGCCAATCCTGTGCCGCCACTGCTGCCTTCAACTGCGGAAACTTCAACGCCTGAATGCGGATAAACAGCGCCGTCATCACCAGATACAAGCCCATCATCACCTGCACGTAACGGGGTGCAGTCTCAAACCCGCTGAAACGCAGGTGCAGCAGGCCGACACCGCTGATCGGCAAAATCAGCACCGCCACCCACACCCATACGAAAAAACGTTGAAACACATTCGCCCACAGCGTCAGCCGGGCAGGGCCCTCAAGTGCCGCCACAGCGGCGGGGCGCAGGATCATCCAGGCGAAAAACATACCGCCCACCCATACCAGGGCGGCCAATACATGCAGGGTGTAAGCGAGGCTAAACGCTGTCATTGTGGTACTCCGTTCTGCGCGGGATTAATTAGCGGGGTATGATAGCGGCCGATCCGAACCACTGAAAATTTATCCAGCGTTTTTTGCGCCCGACTATCCATGATCAGCACTGAACTCAAAACCACGATCCAGGGCGCCTACTCGCGTTTTCTCGAAGCCAAGAGCCTGAAACCGCGCTATGGCCAACGCCTGATGATCGCCGAAGTTGCCAAGGTCCTCGGGGATATCGACACCGACGACGAAGGTCGCCGCGAGGGTGACCCGGCGGTCGTGGCCGTCGAAGCCGGCACCGGTACCGGCAAGACCGTGGCCTACAGCCTGGCTGCGATCCCTACCGCCAAGGCCGCGGGCAAACGCCTGGTGATCGCCACCGCCACCGTCGCCCTGCAAGAGCAGATCGTCTACAAAGACCTGCCTGATCTGATGCGCAACAGCGGCCTGAACTTCACGTTCGCCCTGGCCAAGGGCCGCGGTCGCTACATGTGCCTGTCCAAGCTCGACGTGTTGTTGCAGGAAGGCCACGCGCAGACGGCCACGGCGTCGCTGTTCGAAGAAGAAGGCTTCAAGATTGAGGTTGATGAAGTCAGCCAGAAGCTGTTTACCAGCATGATCGAGAAACTCGCCGGCAATAAATGGGACGGCGACCGCGACAGCTGGCCCACCGCCCTGGAAGACGCCGACTGGGCGCGCCTGACCACCGACCATAGCCAGTGCACCAACCGCCATTGCCCGAACTTCGGCCAATGCGCCTTCTACAAGGCACGCGAGGGCATGGGCAAGGTCGACGTAATCGTCACCAACCACGACATGGTCCTGGCCGACCTGGCCCTGGGCGGCGGCGCTGTGTTGCCGGACCCCCGCGACACGCTCTATGTGTTCGACGAAGGGCATCACCTGCCCGACAAGGCCATCGGCCACTTCGCCCACTACACGCGCCTGCGCTCCACCGCCGACTGGTTGGAGTCCACCGCGAAGAACCTCACCAAATTGCTGGCCCAGCACCCGTTGCCCGGTGACCTGGGCAAGCTGATCGAGCAGGTGCCAGAGCTGGCGCGGGAGATCAAGACCCAGCAGCAGTTCATGTTCAGCGCCTGCGAACAGGTTGCCGACTTCAAGCCCGGCGAAGATGTTGAAGGCCGTGAACGCCCTCGACACCGCTTTGTCGGCGGGATGATCCCCGAGCATATGCGCGAAATGGGCATTGAGCTGAAGAAGGGCTTTTCACGCCTGACCGACCTGTTCACCCGTCTCACGGATCTGCTCAAGGAAGGCATGGATGGCGAGGTCAATATCGGCATCGCCAGCAACCAGGCCGAGGAGTGGTACCCGCTGTTCGGCAGCCTGTTGTCCCGTTCCCAGGGCAACTGGGAGCTGTGGACTGCGTTTACCGTCGAAGACCCGGAAGACAACCCGCCCATGGCGCGTTGGCTGACCTTGTCGGAAAGCGGCGCGCTGTTTGATATCGAGGTCAACGCCAGCCCGATCCTTGCCGCCGAAATGCTGCGGCGCAACCTGTGGAACGTGGCCTACGGCTGCCTGGTGACCTCGGCCACGCTGACCGCCCTGGGCACTTTCGACCGCTTCCGCATGCGTGCCGGGCTGCCGAAAAAAGCCGTCACCGCCGTGGTGCCGAGCCCGTTCCACCACGCCGACGCCGGTGTGTTGCGGGTACCGGACCTCAAGGCCGATCCGCGTGACGCGCCGGCCCACACTGCGGCGATCATTCGTGACTTGCCGGGCCTGGTCGAAGGCTCCCGGGGCACGCTGGTGCTGTTCTCCTCGCGCAAGCAGATGCAGGACGTGTTCGACGGCCTCGACCGCGACTGGCGCAAGCAAGTGTTTATCCAGGGCAACCTGTCCAAGCAGGAAACCCTGAACAAGCACAAGGCGCGCGTCGATGGCGGCGACTCCAGCGTACTGTTCGGCCTGGCGAGCTTTGCCGAGGGTGTCGACTTGCCGGGCGCGTACTGCGAGCACGTGGTGATCGCCAAGATCCCGTTCTCGGTACCGGATGATCCGGTGGAGGCCGCGTTGGCCGAATGGATCGAAGCCCGGGGCGGTAACCCGTTCATGGAAATCTCCGTGCCGGATGCTTCCCTGAAGCTGGTGCAGGCCTGCGGGCGCTTGCTGCGTACCGAAGAAGACCGGGGCACCATCACCTTGCTCGACCGTCGTTTGGTCACCCAGCGCTACGGTAAAGCTATCCTCAATGCTTTACCGCCGTTCCGGCGCGAAATTTCTTAAGCCACCGTGGGCGGATTCGCCCACTTCGTGGTCTATCTCATCAATGTCATCAGGCCATTCACCGGCCGTTTGGGAGAACCTTGCTCGTATGATTCGCACGCTGCCCGCCCTTTTTGCCCTGCTGTTCACTGCGCCCTTGATGGCCGCGCCTGCCGGGCAACAAACCCTGTTCAACTTCGTCCGGCCTGCCGATGTGGTCAAGGTGGCGACCCAGGACGCCAGCCTGCCGCAATACAACGCCGAGCAAACCCCTGAAGGTGAGGTGTTGCGCCGCATCACGTTCAACCCGGCTGCCGAACCCAGCCTGGTGCTCAGCCCGCAGACCGGCGTGTGGGATTGGTCGCAGTCCGGCGCCATGAGCCTGCGTATCCAGAGCGCCATGGACTGGGCGCTGACCCTCTACGTCAAGGTGCAGAGCAGTGACGGCAAGACCTTGGTCAGCCGCATCGACCTGCCGGCCGGCCCGGCGCAGACCCTGCTGATCCCGCTGCAAGCCAACACGCCACTGAGCCAGGGCATGAAGGCCGGCCCGCCGATGCCGATCACCGTGGACGGCCAACGCGTATTGCTGGCCGGCAGCGCGGGGGAAATCGACCGCAGCCAAGTGGTTTCGGTGACGCTGTCGATGATCAAGCCCAATGCGGCCCAAAGCATTCTGCTGGAGCGCTTTGGCGTGCAGGACAGTGAGCCGGTGTTGAAGGCTGCCTACAGCGAGCTGGTGGACACGTACGGGCAATCCACCCGTGCGCGCTGGCCGGAGAAAATCAGCAGCGACGAGCAACTCAAGGCCGCCGCCGCCAAGGAGCAAGCCCAGCTCCAGGGTTGGCTGGCTGCGCGGGATAAATCCGCATTGGACCGGTTTGGCGGCTGGAACAAAGGCCCTGTATTCAAGGCCAGCGGTTTTTTCCACACCGAAAAGCGTGACGGCCGCTGGTATCTGGTGACGCCGGAGGGGCATCCGTTCTATTCCTTGGGCGTCAATACCGTGGCTGCCGACAACAGCCAGACCTATGTGGCGGGCCGCGAATGGATGTTCGCGGCGTTGCCCAAGGCCGGTGAACCTTTGGACAAGTATTACGGCAGCGGCGATAACCGCACTGGCAACGGCGCCGGTGAAGGTCGCAGCTTCGGTGCCGGGCGTTGGTACGATTTCTACGGTGCCAACCTGCAGCGCGCTTACGGCGGCGAAGGCTTCGACCAGAAGCGTTGGGTGACCCACACCCTTGATCGTCTGCAAGCCTGGGGTTTCAACACCGTTGGCAACTGGAGCGATGCAGAATTGGCCCGCGCCGACCGTGTGCCGTACACCTTGCCGCTGTCGATCGTCGGCGATTACGCCAGCATCAGCACCGGCACGGACTGGTGGGGCGGCATGCCCGATCCGTTCGACCCGCGCTTCGCCATGGCCACCGAGCGTGCCGTGGCCATCGCCGCCCGCGATCACCGTGACGACCCTTGGTTGATCGGCTTCTTTGCCGATAACGAACTGGCCTGGGCCGGGCCGGGTGATGATCCGAAATCCCGTTACGCCTTGGCCTACGGCACGCTGCGCATGACCACTGACGTTCCGGCCAAACGTGCGTTCCTCAAGCAACTTCGGGACAAGTACCGCAACGAAGATGGCCTGTCGAAAGCGTGGGGCATCGAATTGGCGGGTTGGGAGCTGATGGAAGACCCAGGTTTCGAGCCACCCATGCCAAACCCGGAGCACCCGGAAATCGAGGCGGACTTCAAATACTTCCAGAAAACCTTCGCCGATGCCTACTTCAAGACCATCTCCGACTCCCTCAAATGGCACGCGCCGAACCAGTTGCTGCTGGGCGGTCGTTATGCGGTGAGCACTCCGGAAGCTGTGGCGTCGTGCGCGCAGTATTGCGATGTGCTGAGTTTCAACATGTACACCCTCAAGCCCCAGGACGGTTACGACTTCGCCGCGTTGCGCGCACTGGATAAACCGGTGCTGATCACTGAATTCAACTTTGGCTCTGCCGACCGTGGCCCGTTCTGGGGCGGTGTGACCCAGTTGGCCAGGGAAGAAGATCGCGCTGCGGCGTACGCCAACTTCCTCAAGCAGGCCATGGCCGAGCCGTCGATTGTCGGCGTGCACTGGTTCCAGTACCTGGACCAGCCGGTGACCGGCCGTTTGCTGGACGGTGAAAACGGCCACTTCGGCCTGGTGGGCATCACCGATGTGCCTTACCAGGGGTTTGTCGACAGCGTGCGTAAAAGCAACCTGGCGACGGTAGAACAACTGGGCAAGGAAGCAGAGAAGGCCAAGGCGGCCGGCGCGGTCCGTGAAGGCGAAGGCGGTAAATCTGGGCATGACGGCAAAGGCGCGGGGCAGGGCGCCGGGCATGCTGGTGGGCACGCCGGAAACGGTCACTGATTGAGGGCTGACGGGTTCACAAAAGCCACAAGGGCTGGAACAATGTCGGCCACTTTCCATGGTGTTTTTCGAGGCGGCTTACGTGCAGATTCAGGGTCATTACGAACTCCAGTTCGAAGCGGTACGTGAAGCGTTTGCCGCGCTGTTCGATGACCCGCAGGAGCGTGGTGCCGGGCTCTGCATCCAGATCGGCGGCGAAACCGTCGTCGACCTGTGGGCGGGTACGGCGGACAAGGACGGCGCCGAGGCCTGGCACAGCGACACCATCGTCAACCTGTTCTCCTGCACCAAGACCTTCACCGCCGTCACGGCCCTGCAACTGGTGGCCGAGGGCAAGTTGCAGTTGGACGCTCCCGTGGCCAGGTATTGGCCGGAATTTGCCGCTGCCGGCAAGGAAAACATCACGCTGCGCCAGTTGCTCTGCCATCAGGCCGGTTTGCCGGCGATCCGCGAAATGCTGCCCACCGAAGCCCTGTACGACTGGCAATTGATGGTCGACACCCTGGCTGCCGAAGCACCTTGGTGGACGCCAGGCCAGGGCCATGGCTACGAAGCGATTACCTACGGTTGGTTGGTCGGCGAATTGCTGCGTCGGGCCGATGGGCGTGGGCCGGGTGAGTCGATTGTGGCGCGGGTTGCAAGGCCGTTGGGCCTGGACTTTCATGTGGGCCTGGCAGACGAAGAGTTTTATCGTGTTGCCCATATTGCACGCAGCAAAGGCAATATGGGCGATGAGTCCGCGCAACGGTTACTGCAAGTAATGATGCGTGAGCCCACCGCCATGACTACACGGGCATTTGCCAACCCACCGTCTATTCTGACCAGTACTAATAAACCTGAATGGCGACGCATGCAGCAGCCCGCGGCTAATGGTCACGGTAATGCACGCAGTCTGGCGGGTTTTTACAGTGGGTTGTTGGACGGTAGTTTGTTGGAAGCCGACATGCTCGAAGAGTTGACCCGTGAACACAGTATCGGTTTGGATAAAACATTATTGACACAAACTCGTTTTGGCCTGGGCTGCATGTTGGATCAACCGCAGTTGCCCAACGCCACGTTTGGCCTGGGCCCACGGGCTTTCGGGCACCCGGGCGCTGGCGGCTCGGTCGGTTTTGCCGATCCTGAGCATGATGTAGCGTTTGGTTTCGTGACTAATACATTGGGGCCTTATGTACTTATGGACCCCCGTGCACAGAAGTTGGTCGGAATATTGGCCGGTTGTCTGTAAACCCCTTGCTGTTTCACGTTTTTTTGTTACAAAGGCAACTATAAGAAGGCGCTGAACGAAATTTTGTAACTTTAAAGTTCTGTAAGCGTCTGTTTAACGGGTCATCCAGACCCCCGTTTCTTTTCTCATTTTGTGGATATCTCATGTTATCGAACAAGTCCTTGGCACTGGCGCTTTGCCTCACCATTACCGGCTGCGCACAAACTCCACAGAATGATGCCGAGGGTGGGCATTGGTGGTCATTTGGATCTGATAAGGCCGCTACCAAGGACGCAGTGACCCAAACCGACGCCAAGCCAGATGCCAAGCCTGCTGCTGGCGCCAAGACTGCCGCACCTGTAGCGGCTGCTGCACCTGCACCTGCACCTGCACCCGCATCTGCTCCGGCAGCCAAGGCTGACACTGGCTCCAGCTGGTGGCCGTTCTCCTCCAAAAGCGCCGACGAAAAAGCTGCCGATGCCAAGGCTGCAGACCTGAAAGCCGACCTCAAGGCCGCCACTCCGGCACCTGCCGCTGCGCCAGCCGTTGCCAAGACTGACAGCGAAACCCATTGGTGGTGGCCGTTCGAAAGCAAACCCAAGCCATTGTCCAAGGTCGACGTGACCAACGTGCCGATGCCTGATCCGAAAATCACCCAGGCCTGGTTGGACGACTATGAGCCGCGCCTGCGCGCCGCCATCAAGGACAGCAACCTGCAACTGGAACGTCGCGACAACGTGCTCGTCGTGATTGCCCCGGTTGATGGCTCCTACAACCCGAAACGTCCAGCCATGCTGCTGCCGGTTACCCTTGGCCCGTTCACACGTGTTGCCAAGGCTGTTGAAGCCGATCCCAAGACCGCCGTGCTGGTTCTTGGTCACGTAGACGCCACCGGCACCGCCCCGGCGAGCCAGGCGTTGAGCAAGGAACGCGCACAGTCGATCGCTTCGATTTTCAGCCTCAGCGGCTTGAAGCAGGATCGACTGATGCTGCGTGGCATGGGTGACCTGATGCCACGTGCCGCCAACGACAGCACCCAGGGCCGTGCGCTGAACCGTCGCATGGAAATTATGTTCACTCAGCGTACAACTATGTTGGCGCTGCTGAGCAAGTACAACTCGGGCAAGACGCCGCCTGTGGCTGAAATGGTTGCGGTACAGAACGTACCTGCACCGGCTCCTGCTGCCAAAGCACCGGCGAAAAAAGCCCCGGCCGCCAAGAAAGCTGCCGCCAAGCCAGCCGCTAAAAAGGCGCCGGCCAAGCCAGCGGCCAAGAAAGCGGCTCCGGCCAAAGCCAAGGCTGCTGCACCGGCGAACGACCAGGCCAAAAACTGATTCGCTGAACCAGAAGGATAAAGCCGCATGACCCAGGCACTGGCCGATATGCGCCGTGACTACACACGGGACGGTTTGAGCGAGGCCCAGGCCCCGGACGAGCCGTTTGCGTTGTTCCACCAGTGGTTTGCCGACGCGGTGAAAACCGAGCAGCCACCGGTGGAAGCCAATGCCATGACCCTGGCAACGGTCGACCAGGACGGTCGCCCGCACTGCCGCATCCTATTGCTCAAGGGCCTGGATGCGCAGGGCTTTACCTTCTTCACCAACTATCAGAGCGCCAAGGGTCAACAGCTCGCGGCGCGGCCGTTCGCAGCCATGACGTTTTTCTGGCCGACCCTTGAGCGCCAGGTGCGCATCGAAGGGCGGGTGGTCAAGGTCACGCCTGAGGAGTCGGACGCGTATTATCAGGTCCGGCCTTTGGGCAGCCGCCTGGGCGCCTGGGCCTCCCCGCAGAGCCAGGTCATTCGTGACCGTGCAGAACTGCAAGAGCTGCTCAAGGCCACCGAACAGCGTTTCAGCGATACCCAGCCCGACTGCCCCGAGCATTGGGGTGGCTACCGTCTGCTGCCGGAGCGTATCGAGTTCTGGCAAGGTCGCGCCAGCCGCCTGCATGACCGCCTGAATTACCGCCTGCAAGGGACCGAGTGGGCCCGCGAGCGCCTGGCACCCTGAGCGGCACCTTTCGTCACCTCACCTGAATGTTGTTCGCAGCACCGACGTCTCTATGGGAGAGACTTCGGTCGCATGCGGCTGCCCGGCTACAATGATGAAACCGTCATGACATCTGTTGGCGCAAAAACTGAGCTACCGTTTGTCGAGTTTTGTGGTGTGTGCAGTCTGTACTCAGGCTGAATGAAAGCAGTTTTCTGTGGTGCTTGCCGTGACAGGCGCCAAGCCGCAGCGTCTAATGAACACCTGTCCTTTGGAGTTGATGCTATGCGTAAGTCCGTTTTACTGGTTGCCTGCTTTACCACCCTGTCGCTGCTGCTGGGTGGCTGCGCCTCAAGTTTGACCGGCGATTCGTATTCCCGTGATGAAGCGCGTCGTGTACAGACCGTGCGCATGGGCACCATCGAATCTCTGCGTCCGGTGAAAATCGAAGGCACCAAGACCCCAATCGGCGGCGCTGCCGGCGCAGTCATCGGCGGTGTTGGCGGCAGCGCCATCGGCGGCGGCCGTGGCAGCATTGTCACTGCGGTGATCGGTGCAGTCGCCGGCGGCCTGTTGGGTTCGGCCACCGAAGAAGGCCTGACCCGCACCCAAGGCGTGGAAATCACCGTTCGCGAAGACGACGGCAGCATGCGCGCCTACGTGCAGGCCGTGCAGGAGAATGAAATCTTCCGCATTGGCGACCGCGTGCGGATCATGACGGTGGATGGTACTAGCCGCGTTACCCGTTAAGCGGTAAGCAGCAGGCAAAGAAAAACCCCAGCCGGGTGACCGGTTGGGGTTTTTTGTGGGCGTTGTTCAGGGGGGTCAGGCTTTCTTGCGACTCGCCATCGCCGTCACCATATACCCGATACATGCCGCCAATATCGACCCGGTCAGAATCCCCATGCGATCCTCGCCGGCAAACTCGCTGACGCCTGGTACAAACGCCAGGGAGCCGACAAACAGGCTCATGGTGAAGCCGATGCCGCACAGGATTGCCACACCAAAGACCTGGCCCCAGCTCGCACCACTTGGCAGTGCTGCGAGGCCGGTCTTGATGGCCAGCCAGGTGAGGCCGAACACACCGACGGTCTTGCCGATCAACAGGCCCGCGGCAATACCCATGGGCACGTGATGGGTGAAGCTTTCCAGGCTGACACCGGTGAGGGATACGCCGGCGTTGGCAAAGGCGAACAGCGGCAGGATGCCGTAAGCCACCCATGGGTGCAGGGCGTGTTCGAGGGTCAGCAGCGGCGAGGGTTCGGCGTTCTTGGTGCGCATCGGGATGCAGAACGCCAGCGTCACGCCGGCCAGCGTGGCGTGCACGCCACTCTTGAGTACACAGACCCACAGGATCAGGCCGACGATCAGGTAGGCCCAGAGCTTGATCACGCCGAGGCGGTTCATCGCGATCAAGGCCACCAGGCACGCGCCTGCGCCTGCCAGCGCTGCGCCGGACAAATCGGCGGAATAGAACACAGCGATCACGATGATTGCACCGAGGTCATCGATGATGGCCAGTGTCATCAGGAACAGCTTCAGCGACACCGGCACGCGTTTGCCCAGCAGCGCCAACACGCCCAGGGCGAAGGCAATGTCGGTGGCCATCGGGATCGCCCAGCCCGAGAGGGCGCTCGGGAAGTCCTTGTTGATCGCCCAGTAGATCAGCGCCGGCACCACCATACCGCCGATAGCAGCAGCGCCGGGCAGTACCACTTGCGATGGCTTGGACAGATGGCCGTCAAGCAGCTCGCGCTTGACCTCCAGGCCGATCAACAGGAAGAACAGCGCCATCAGGCCATCGTTGATCCACAACAAGGCCGGCTTGTCGATTTTCAACGCGCCGATCTGCGCCACCACGGGCACGTCGAGAAATGCGCCGTACAGGTGCGACAACGGTGAGTTGTTGATGATCAGTGCCAGGGCCGCAGCGGCGATCAACAACAGACCGCTGGCGGCTTCCAGCTGGAAGAAACGGGTGAAAGTGCTACGCAGAGCCAAGGGATGCTCTCCAATCCGGATTCAATAGGTGGGTACCCTAACCCGTACCGTTAGTTGTTAAAACAAAAGTTATATTCTTATTTGTTATAAGCAATGGTCGGGTTCAGCGTTGCGTCAGGGGCCGGGAATTGTGTGTCCAATTGAGTCGTTACTGTATCTGTGTCGAGTGTAGGAAAGATCCTAATA
Organism: Pseudomonas sp. SR18; assembly: GCF_023701505.1. Classification (NCBI taxonomy): domain Bacteria; kingdom Pseudomonadati; phylum Pseudomonadota; class Gammaproteobacteria; order Pseudomonadales; family Pseudomonadaceae; genus Pseudomonas; species Pseudomonas sp. SR18. The sequence continues at coordinate 107,582 of NZ_JAMQAU010000010.1, forward strand.
TTGGCCTGGAAATCCTTAGAGAAACCCACCATGAGTGACCATCGTCCTTGGGCTCGCGAAGCCATTCGTATCATCGAAGCAGACTTCCAGCGCAGCGCTGACACCCACCTGATCCCCTTGCCGCTGCCGGGGTTGCCCGGTATCGAGTTGTACTTCAAGGACGAGTCGAGCCATCCCACCGGCAGCCTGAAACACCGGCTGGCCCGCTCGCTGTTTCTGTATGCGCTGTGCAACGGCTGGCTCAAGCCCGGAGCACCGGTGATCGAGGCCTCCAGCGGTTCCACGGCGATCTCCGAAGCTTACTTCGCACGGCTGCTGGGCCTGCCGTTTATCGCGGTGATGCCCGCCACTACCTCCCAGGAAAAAATCGCGCAGATTGCTTTCTATGGCGGCAAGAGCCATTTGGTGCAGGATCCGACGCAGATTTACGCCGAATCCGAACGCCTTGCGCAGGAAAGTGGCGGCCACTTCATGGACCAGTTCACCTACGCCGAACGCGCTACTGACTGGCGCGCGAACAACAACATCGCCGAGTCGATCTTCCAGCAGATGCGCTTTGAGCAGCATCCCGAGCCGAGCTGGCTGATTTCCAGCCCCGGCACCGGCGGCACCACGGCGACACTGGGCCGCTACGTGCGCTATCGCCAGCACTGCACCCGCGTGCTGTGCGCCGATGCCGAGCGTTCAGTGTTTTTTGACTATTACCAGACGGGTGATGCCAGCCTGCGCCTCGATTGCGGTTCGCGCATCGAAGGCATTGGCCGGCCACGGGTCGAGGCGTCGTTCTTGCCGAAGGTGATCGATGCGATGGTCAAGGTCCCGGACGCGCTGTCACTGGCAGCCATGCATTACCTGGCCGAGCGGCTGGGTCGGCGAGTCGGTGGTTCCAGCGGGACCAACCTGGTGGGTGCACTGATGGCGGCGCAGCAGATGAAGGCTGAGGGGGAGTCGGGTTCTATCGTGGCGATCTTGTGCGACGGCGGGGAGCGATACGCCACGACCTATTACGACCAGGCATGGTTGGCAGGGCAGGGGTATGAGTTGGACGGGTTGATGGCGGCCGTTGCGGCCAGTGTGGAGCGGGGCGAACCGTTGCCGGCCAGCGTCTTGCGCGCAAATATCTGACCCGACGTTGACCCGAATGTGGAAGAGGGGCTTACCCCTCCCACATTCAATTTGCGCTGTTCTCAGGCCTGGATGCCGAGCATATCCCGCGCCAACGCTTCGGCGATCCGAATCCCATCAACGCCTGCCGACAGAATCCCACCGGCATAACCGGCGCCTTCGCCGGCCGGGAACAGACCCTTCACATTCAAGCTCTGCATCGATTCGTCACGGGTAATCCGCAGCGGTGATGAGGTGCGGGTTTCGATGCCGGTCAAGACGGCGTCGTGCAACGAGTAGCCCTTGATCTGCTTTTCAAAGGCTGGCAACGCTTCGCGGATAGCTTCAATAGCAAATTCCGGCAGCGCCAGTGCGAGATCGCCCAAGGACACGCCCGGTTTGTAGGACGGTTCCACACTGCCGATGGCGGTGGACGGCTTGCCGGCGATGAAATCACCCACCAGCTGTGCCGGCGCCTCGTAGTTGCTGCCGCCGAGGATGTAGGCGTGGGATTCCAGGCGTTCCTGCAACTCGATACCTGCGAGTGGGCCACCTGGGTAATCCACTTCCGGCGTGATCCCCACCACGATGCCGGAGTTGGCATTGCGCTCGTTACGCGAGTACTGGCTCATGCCGTTGGTCACGACGCGGTTCGGCTCGGAGGTGGCTGCCACCACGGTGCCGCCGGGGCACATGCAGAAGCTGTAGACCGAGCGGCCATTCTTTGCGTGGTGCACCAGTTTGTAATCGGCGGCGCCCAGCTTCGGGTGCCCGGCGTATTTGCCCAGCCGCGCAGCGTCGATCAGCGACTGCGGGTGCTCGATGCGAAAGCCCACCGAGAACGGCTTGGCTTCCATGTACACGCCGCGGCCGTGGAGCATGCGGAAGGTGTCGCGGGCGCTATGGCCCAGGGCCAGGATCACGTGCCTGGACAGGATCTGCTCGCCGCCATCCACCACCACGCCGTTCAGTTGGCCGTCTTCGATCAACACGTCCGTCACGCGTTGTTCAAAGCGCACTTCACCGCCGAGGGCGATGATCTGCTCGCGCATGTTTTCCACCACGCCGGTCAGGCGGAATGTACCGATATGCGGTTTGCTGACGTAGAGGATTTCTTCCGGCGCGCCGGCCTTGACGAATTCGTGCAGCACTTTGCGGCCGTGGAATTTCGGATCCTTGATCTGGCTATAGAGTTTGCCGTCGGAAAAGGTGCCGGCGCCGCCTTCACCAAACTGCACGTTGGACTCGGGGTTGAGCACGCTTTTGCGCCACAGGCCCCAGGTGTCCTTGGTGCGCTGGCGCACTTCCTTGCCGCGTTCGAGGATGATCGGCTTGAAGCCCATTTGCGCCAGCAGCAGCCCGGCGAAGATGCCGCACGGGCCAAAACCGACGACGATCGGCCGCTCAACCAAACCTTCGGGGGCCTGGCCGACAACCTTGTAGCTGATGTCCGGCGCCGGGTTGACGTTGCGGTCATCGGCAAACTTGAGCAGGAGGGCGGCTTCACCCTTCACGTCCAGGTCGATGGTGTAAATGAAGCACAGCTCCGACGTCTTCTTACGGGCGTCGTAGCTGCGTTTGAACAGGGTGAAATCGAGCAGGTCATCACTGGCGATGCCCAGGCGCTGCAAGATGGCAGGCCGCAGGTCTTCTTCGGGATGGTCGATGGGCAGCTTGAGTTCGGTGATTCGTAACATGACAGGATCCGGTGTGCGGCGTTCGGTGAGGCCGGCGGTTTTGCAAACCGGCGATTATAAGCCCCAACCGTGGTTTCCCGTCATGCTAAAAAGTGCAGGATGCGATCAATCGTCCCGCGAACCACCGAAAGCCGCGCAGCCACGCTGGACTTGACCGTTGATCCGCAATTCAGCGGTCATGTGTTGCAGGCTGCCACTGACGCTGTCCACGCAGCGTTGCGGGGCCACCCACAGCTCGACGTGCTGGTTGTTGGCTTCGGTCATCAGGTTGAAGCGACCGTCACCGATCTGCTCCTCTACATACGGCACCGCGAGTGGCGGCTGGCCTTCGCGCTCAAGCACCATGCCCTTCGCGGTGACGTTCATCGCCCAGGCGGGCTTGTGGCCGTTGGCGCGCAGGGTCATGCGCTTGAAGTCCGGGTCGTCGCAGGCGGCGGTCGAGCGTTCTACGCGATAGAGTTGTTGCAGGTCCACACTGCCCTGAGTGCCGCTGGCAACGCCGGAGAACTTGCCGCGCAGGTCGGCAAACAATGCACCCTGCTGACCGGCCAGGGAGGCCGCTTCCTGCAGGATGCTGGTGCCACCGGTGTCGTTGATCACATAGTTGCGTTTGTCGTTGCACGGCTGGAACAAGAGTTTGCCACCGACGGCTGTGAGTTCACCCTGCATGCGGGTCAGCCCCGCGAGAGAGGGCTTCGCCGGCTCGCTTTCGAACATCTGGCAAGCGGCGAACAGGGGAAGCAAGGCAAACAGGGCGAGGTTACGGACGGCACGCATAAGGGGTCTCCAGACAAGTGCCGCCACGTTACGCAGGCTGGCGATGCATCACAAGCCCGGCCGCCAGCTTCAGCCATTTCTGACAGGCGTAGAATTCAGCCTACGATAAAGGTCTGGCCGGTCTGCAAGCCTTCCACGCTTTTTGCGTAGGCCAATGCCACATCAGCGCCCGGAACCGGTTTATAGCCACGGAAATACGGCGCGTAGCTGCCCATGGCTTCCACCAGTACCGTGGGGCTGACGGAGTTGATCCGCAGGCCCCGGGGCAATTCAATGGCGGCGGCCTTCACAAAGGCGTCGATTGCACCGTTGACCAATGCGGCCGAGGCGCCAGTACGAATCGGATCGCGGTTGAGAATGCCGCTGGTGAAGGTGAACGAGCCTGCGTCGTTGGCGTATTCACGGCCAATCAGCAGCAGGTTGACCTGGCCCATCAGCTTGTCACGCAGGCCCAGTTCAAAGTCGCTATCGCTCATGTCCCCCAGCGCCACAAAATTCACACTGCCAGCGGCACAGACCAGGGCGTCGAACTTGCCGGTCTGCTCGAACAGCGTGCGGATCGAGGCACTGTCGCTGATATCCACCTGGAAGTCGCCGCTGCTGCGGCCGATGCTGATCACGTCATGACGCTGCGCCAGTTCGGCCTTAATGGCTGTACCGACGGTGCCGCTGGCGCCAATCAATAGGATTTTCATGGTGCAGTTCCTCCAGGGGTAAGTGAAGGTTCAGTCTAGAGTGGCTTTTCAAGCGGATAAACGTGCTAATAGGCAACCTTTGGTTTTCAAATGGAAACAATCCATGAGCGAGATGGATGACCTGGCGGCCTTTGCCGTACTGATCGAAGCGGGCAGCTTTACCGTGGCGGCCGAACAGCTGGGCTGCAGCAAAGGCCAGTTGTCCAAGCGCATCTCCCAGTTGGAGGCACAGTTTTCCGTTGTGTTGTTGCACCGCACCACACGCAAGCTCAGCCTGACGGCCGCTGGCGCGGCGTTGCTGCCGCAGGCCCAGGCATTGGTGGTGCAAGTAGAACGTGCGCGTCAGGCATTGGCGCGGCTCAAGGACGATCTGGCCGGGCCGGTGCGTATGACCGTTCCCGTTTCATTAGGCGAAACCTTCTTCGATGGCTTGTTGCTGGAGTTTTCCAGGCAGTACCCCCAGGTGCAGATCGAGCTTGAGCTCAACAACAGCTACCGAGACCTGGCGCGGGACGGTTTTGACTTGGGGGTGCGTTCGGGGGCGATCGAAAACGAGCGTCTGGTGGCCAAACCTTTGCTGGCCTGGCATGAGATGACCTGCGCCAGCCCCGCCTATCTGGAACAGCACGGCGAACCACTGACCCCGGCGGATCTTGCGGCGCATACCTGCTTGCTCAATAGCCACTACAGCGGTCGTGAGGAATGGCTGTATCACCAGCAGCACGAGTTGTTGCGGGTCAGGGTGAGTGGCACGTTCGCGTCCAACCACTACAACCTGTTGAAGAAGGCCGCGCTGGTCGGTGCCGGAATCGCCCGGCTGCCGTCCTACGTACTGCACTCGGAATTGGCTGACGGCCGATTGCGCTGGCTCCTGCGCGATTACCAGACGCGAAGCCTGCCGATGTACCTGGTTCACCCTTATCAAGGTGGCCTGCCCAGGCGTACCCAGGTACTGGCTGACTACTTGGTGGACTGGTTCAAGCGCAGCGGCGAGGCGCTGGATCGGCTTTAACGGGAGCGGCGGGCAATCAAGTGGTCGATGGAAAAACAGCCTGGACCCTTGGCAACCAACAGCAACAACAAGGCAAGCCAAGTGCCGTGGGTAGGGTAGGCGTCCGGGTACACAAACAGCTGAATAACCAACGTCATGCCGATCAAGGCCAGGGCCGAGAACCGCGTAGCGAACCCCACCAATATCAGCACCGGGAAAAAGTGCTCGGCAAACGCCGCCATGTGCGCGGCCACTTCCGGCGACAACAACGGCACGTGGTACTCACTGCGAAACAGCGGCAATGTCGACGCGGCGAGTTTCGGTTCGCCCAGCTGGAACGTGCCGCTGATCAGGTCGATCGCGAAACCTTCGACCTTGGTTTGCCCGGATTTCCAGAACACGGCTGCAATGGAAAACCGCGCAATAAACGCGATCAGGCTGTAGGGGATTTTCTCGAAAAGCGCGATGGCCCGTCTGATGAGGCACGAAGGGGTGGTGTTCATGGCGATACCTTTTGTTCTGGGAGCAGGTGAGTGATGGCGTCGTGGTTGATCAGCAGTGACAGACATTGGTGCAGGTCAAATTCGGCGCAGGCTTCAAGGGCGTCTGCCACGGCCGTTTCCAATGCAGCGCCGTGGTTCAGGCTATTGATAAACGCGACCGAGCCGCCGTCGATGGCGAAGACCTTGACGCTCAGTCCGTGGCGCAGCACCAGTGCACTTTGTGCCTGCCAGGGATCAAGGCTGGCCAGGGCGCCCTCGGTCTGGTGCGCCGCCCAAACTGCGACCACGGCGTAGGCGCAGTTCAACGTGGCGAGGGATGGGTGCAGTTGCAGGCGTAATGCGCCCAGCGCCGTTTGGGCCTGCAGGTGTTGTAGTACGGCCTGCTGATTCACCGACGGCGTATCCGCTGCGTGATAGGCACGAACCCGCAGGCGTTCCAAGCGGGCCACATCGGCCAGGTAAGGCACGCTGGCGGCGGGTTCAAAACCCTGGATGAAGTCGGCAAATGTGCTGCCGTAGTCGCTCATCAACGGGCTGTCGGGTGGTGAAGCCTGGACGTAAACGCTGGCCATTGCGCGGAAAAAATCATCACCTACCAGGCGCACCGTTACGGGGTACGCCGTGGCCAGTGCATTGATCAGTGCACTGTGGACATTGTTGCGATACACCGTAAAACGACTGGCCGGGTCGGCGCCGTTACTGCTGAAAAGGCCGTCCGGGCAGGGCTGATCGGGCGCCAGCAAGGCGCTGGTGAATGCGTCGTGAAGGCTCATGGGCGGACCTTGGATAAATAACGTTCGGCCTGATGGGCTTCAGCGTGCAACACGTTGAAGGCAGGCACTTGGTTGTCACGCTCAATCAGGGTGGCGACCGGGCCCGTGCGTGTGAGCACCTGCTCGTAAAGCTGCCATACCCTGTTGTCGATGGGGGCACCGTGGTCATCTATCAGCAGGCGATCACCCAGGCTGTCGGTGTCTTCGGCAAAACCTGCCAGATGAATCTCGCCCACGGCGTGCAACGGCAGGGCGTCGATGTAGGCCAGCGGGTTGCGTTGGTGATTGATACATGACACGTAGACGTTGTTCACGTCCAACAGCAAGCCGCAGCCGGTACGGCGGATGATCTCGCTGATGAAGTCGGTCTCGTCCAGGGTGGAGCGCTCGAACTGCAGGTAGGTCGATGGATTCTCCAGCAACATCGGCCGCTTGAGGGCGCTCTGCACCTGATCGACGTGTTCGCAGACCCGGTTCAGGGTGCTGGCGTCGTAGGCCAGGGGCAGCAAGTCATTGAGAAACACCGGGCCGTGGCTGGACCAGGCCAGGTGTTCGGAAAAAGAGTGGGGTTGGTAGCGTTCGATCAGCGCCGCAAGCCGTGCCAGGTGCTCACGGTTGAGCGGGCCTTCGCCGCCGATGGACAGGCCCACGCCATGCAGCGACAGCGGGTACTGTTGGCGAATCAACCCCAGGTAATGATGGAAAGGGCCGCCGGCGACCATGTAGTTCTCGGCGTGCACTTCAAAAAAACCGATATCGGGAAGGGTCTGGAGCACCTCGTTGAAGTGCTCGCTCTTGAGCCCCAGCCCGGCCCTGGAAGGAAGGCCGGGTGCCTGAGCCGTTGAGACCTTGTGCAGAGTGGAAAGCGTCATCATCCGTACTCAGGCTATGCAGGGTTTCAGGACTTGGCGGTGAAGGCCGCTTCCTGGCCGAAGCCGGTCGGCGAGGTAGAGCTTGGGGTTTGGGTGCAGGTGCCGGCGGGGACCAGTTTCCAGGCGTTGGCCTGATCCTTGGTTTTCGACGTGCCCGCACAGGAAGTGCCCGCGCCTGCGGCGCAATCGTTTTTGCCGGCTTCTGCGACGCCGAAGCATTTCTGCATGTCGTCGGCGGCATGGGCGGTTGTGGTCAGGGCGGACAGGCTCAAGGCGGAACCCAGGGCCAGGATGAGGGCGGAGGCGGACAGTTTGGTGGTCATGGTGTATCTCCAGTAGTGGTCGTGTGGGCAGGCTTGAGTGCCTGCATGCACCACTAGAGAGGGGAGGGCTGAGTTCGTTACATGCGGATCGAAAATAATTATTCAGGGATCACGCGAAACAAATGTGGGAGGGGGCGAGCTCCCTCCCACATTTAGATCCGGTTTATTCAGCAACCGTCTCTTAGCCGCCCAGGTACGCTTCCCGTACCTTCGGATCGGTCAGCAACTGCTCACCCGTGCCCTGCATCACCACCCGACCGTTTTCCAATACATAGGCGCGGTCGGCGATTTTCAGCGCCTGGTTGGCGTTCTGTTCCACCAAAAACACGGTCACACCGTCTTTGCGCAGCTGTTCGATGATGTCGAAAATCTGCTGGATGATGATCGGTGCCAGGCCCAGGGACGGTTCGTCCAGCAGCAGCAGCTTGGGCTTGCTCATCAGCGCCCGGCCGATGGCGAGCATTTGCTGCTCGCCGCCGGACATGGTGCCGCCGCGCTGGCTGAAGCGTTCCTTGAGCCTTGGAAACAGGTGCAGCACCTTGTCCATCTGCTCCTGGTAGTCGCCCTTGTCGGTGAAGAACCCGCCCATGGCGAGGTTCTCTTCGACGGTCAGGCGCGAGAACACGCGGCGGCCTTCCGGCACTACGGCGATGCTCTTGCGCATGATGTGCGACGACTCCTGGCCCACCAGCTCTTCACCCATGTAGCGGATGCTGCCGCTGTGGGCCTGGGGTGAACCGCACAAGGTCATCAGCAAGGTGGACTTGCCGGCGCCGTTGGCGCCGATCAGGGTCACGATTTCACCCTGGCGCACTTCCACATTGACGCTGTGCAGGGCCTGGATCTTGCCGTAGAAAGTGGAAACGTTTTCGAATTGCAGCATTTTACGCTTCCCCCAAATAGGCTTTGATCACTTCAGGATTGTCGCGGATCTGCTCCGGCGTCCCGTCGGCCAGCGGCGTGCCCTGGTTGATTACCACGATGTGGTCGGAAATGCTCATGACCAGTTTCATGTCGTGTTCGATCAACAGCACCGTGGCGTTGTTTTCCTCACGCAGCACGCCGATCAGCGCCTTGAGGTCTTCGGTTTCCTTGGGGTTCAGGCCGGCCGCTGGTTCGTCGAGCATGAGGATCCGCGGGCGGGTCATCATGCAGCGGGCGATTTCCAGGCGACGTTGCTGACCATAGGCCAGGGTGCCGGCAGGGCGGTTGGCGAACTCGGTCAAGTTGACCTTGTCCAGCCAGTACTCCGCATACTCCATGGCCTCGCGCTCGCTTTTGCGGAACGCCGGGGTCTTGAACAGGCCTGCAAAGAAGTTGGTGTTCAGGTGACGGTGTTGGGCGATCAACAGGTTCTCGACCGCCGTCATGTCCTTGAACAACCGCACGTTCTGGAAGGTACGCACCACGCCCTTGCGGGCGATCTCGTGGCCGGCCAAACCCTGGATCGGCTGACCGTCCAGCAGGATGCTGCCACCGCTCGGCTTGTAGAAGCCGGTGAGGCAGTTGAACACTGTGGTCTTGCCGGCGCCGTTGGGGCCGATCAATGCCACTACCTGTTTCTCCTTGACGGTCAGGGCCACGCCGTTGACCGCCAGCAAACCGCCAAAGCGCATGCTCAGATTTTCGACTTTCAGGATCTCGCGGCTCATTTGCGCAGCTCCATGTGTGGACGTTGCATGGGCAGCAGACCTTGAGGGCGCCAGATCATCATCAGCACCATCATGGCGCCGAACATCAACATGCGGTATTCGCTGAACTCACGCATCATTTCCGGCAGCAGGATCATCACGATTGCCGCCAGGATCACGCCCAGTTGCGAGCCCATGCCACCCAGAACCACGATGGCGAGGATGATCGCCGATTCGATAAAGGTGAACGACTCCGGGGTGACCAGGCCTTGGCGCGCAGCAAAGAAGCTGCCGGCGAAACCGGCGAACGCGGCACCGAGGGTGAAGGCGGAGAGCTTGATGATGGTCGGGTTCAGGCCCAGGGCGCGGCAGGCGATCTCATCTTCGCGCAGCGCTTCCCATGCACGGCCAATCGGCATGCGCAGCAAGCGGTTGATCACGAACAGTGCTGCCAGCGCCAGCAACAGCGCAACCAGGTACAGGAACACCACTTTGCTCACCGGGTTGTAGGCAATCCCGAAGTACTCGTGGAAAGTCTGCATGCCCTCGGCGGCGGTGCGGTCGAACGACAGCCCGAAGAACGTTGGCTTGGGGATGCTGCTGATGCCGTTGGGGCCGCCGGTGATGTCCGTGAGGTTACGCAGGAACAGGCGGATGATTTCCCCGAAGCCCAACGTCACGATGGCCAGGTAGTCACCGCGCAGGCGCAGCACCGGGAAGCCCAGCAGGAAGCCGAACGTGGCCGCCGCCATGCCGGCCAGCGGCAGGCAGATCCAGAAACTCCAGCCCAGGTAGTGCGAGAGCAGCGCGTAGGTGTAGGCACCCACGGCGTAGAAGCCCACATAGCCCAGATCGAGCAGGCCGGCGAGGCCCACCACGATGTTCAGGCCCAGGCCCAGCAGCACGTAGATCAGAATCAGGGTAGCGATATCCACCGCCCCGCGCGAGCCGAAGAACGGCCAGATCAACGCGGCCACGATCAGGCCGATGATGATGTAGCGCTGGGTGCGCGGCAGGGTCAGGAATTGGCTGACCTTGGGCGATACCAACGGGCCGCGGTTGCGCTTGAGCAAGGCACCGACCTGATCGCTGAACAGCACGCGCAGGAACATCAGCACCGAGCACAGGGCAATGATGGTCAGGGTCACGGGACCGGTGCCATGCACTTCCAGGTTGATGCCGACAATGCTCAGCTTGAGGCCGAGTACCGGAAAGGCCACGGCCCATACCAGCAAGGCGCTGAAAAACGCCGATTTAAGATATCTGCTCATACTTTCTCAACCTCCGGACGGCCCAGGATGCCGGTCGGACGGAACAACAGCACCAGAACCAACAGGCCGAACGCGACGACGTCCTTGTATTGGTCGCCGAAGATATCGGCACCAAACGCCTCGGCCACACCCAGCACCAGCCCGCCGAGCATCGCGCCCGGGATACTGCCGATGCCGCCCAATACCGCCGCGGTAAAGGCCTTGAGCCCTACCAGGAAACCGGCGTTGGGGTTGATCACGCCGTACTGCATGCTCAGCAGCACCGCCGCAACAGCGGCCAGCGCGGCACCGATCACGAAGGTCAGGGCGATGATGTTGTTGGTGTTGATGCCCAGCAGGTTGGCCATCTTGATGTCTTCGGCGCAGGCCCGGCAGGCGCGCCCCAGACGGGAGCGGGAGATGAACAGGGTCAAGCCCAGCATCGCCACCAGGGTGACGACGAAAACCAGGACCTGCATGTACGAAATCAGCACTTCTTGTGCGCCACCCGGGCCGAAGGAGAAGCTCCCCGGGATCAGGTTGGGAATGGACTTGTCCTTGGAGTCCTGGGACAGCAGTACGGTGTTCTGCAGGAAAATCGACATGCCGATGGCGGAAATCAGCGGGATCAGGCGGTTGCTGCCACGCAAGGGACGGTAGGCAACACGCTCGATACTGTAGCCATAGGCACTGGTCACGATGATCGACGCGAGGAACGCAGCGGTCATCAACAGCGGCAGGGAGTGGATACCCATCATGGCCAGCCCGGCAAGGGCGATGAAGGCCACGTAGGAACCAATCATGTACACCTCGCCATGGGCGAAGTTGATCATTCCAATGATGCCGTAAACCATTGTGTAGCCAATGGCTATCAAGGCATAGGTGCTGCCAACGGTCATACCGTTAACCAGCGTTTGGAAAAAATGATAGATCTCAGGCATTACAGCGCTCCTAAAAACCCGATACGCATTTCACTGGTGGAGTCATGTTCCGGCCCTGTGCTGTGTTCTGTGAGCACATTTGCACAAAGCGTTTGCCAGCGAACCGCTGGTGACGGTTTTAAGATTTTCAGGTGAGCCAGCGCCCGGATCGCGGGTGACAGGCCCATAAACCTCGTAAAACAAAGCCCACTGCTCTCACAGTGGGCTTGTTGGACCAGTAACGCCTGGCTTACTGAGGGGAAACTTCGGTTTTAGGTTTGCCGAAGTGCCATTCGTAGACCACGAACTTGAAGTCCTTCAGGTCGCCCTTGGCGTCGAAGCTCAGCTCGCCGGTAGGGGTCTTGAAGGTGCCTGCGTGGATGGCAGCAGCCACTTTGGCGGTGTCATCGCTCTTCGCGGCGGCGATACCACCGGCGATCACTTCAACAGCCGAGTAGGCCGGGAACACGAACGGACCGGTTGGGTCCTGCTTGTTCTTGGTGAACTCTTCAACAATGGCCTTGTTGGCTGGATCGGTGTCGAAAGACTTCGGCAGGGTCACCAGCAGACCTTCGGAAGCGTTCTGGGCGATTTGCGAGATGGAGTCGTTGCCGACGCCTTCAGGGCCCATGAACTTGGCGTTCACGCCTTTTTCCTTGGCTTGGCGCAGGATCAGGCCCAGCTCAGGGTGGTAGCCACCGTAGTAGACGAAGTCGACGTTGGCTTGCTTGAGCTTCTGGATCAGCGAGCCGAAGTCCTTGTCGCCAGCGTTGATACCTTCGAAGAGGGCAACTTTCACGCCTTTCTTCTCGAGAGTCTGTTTAACGGCGGTGGCGATGCCTTCACCGTATTGCTGCTTGTCGTGGATGACTGCAACGACTTTTGGCTTCACGTGGTCGGCAATGTAGTTGCCGGCCGCCGGGCCTTGGGCGCTGTCCAGGCCGATGGTGCGGAACACCAGCTTATAGCCACGGGAAGTGATTTCCGGGCTGGTGGCCGCCGGGGTGATCATGATCACGCCTTCGTCTTCATAGATGTCGGACGCTGGCTGAGTGGAGCTGGAGCAGAGGTGACCGACCACGAACTTGACGCCGTCGTTGACCACTTTGTTGGCCACGGCCACGGCTTGTTTAGGATCGCAAGCGTCGTCGTATTCCTTGGCTTCAAGCATTTTGCCGTCGACGCCGCCTTTGGCGTTGATGTCGGCGATTGCCTGCTTGGCACCCATGAATTGCATGTCGCCGTATTGCGTTACAGGACCCGTCTTCGGACCGGCGATGCCGATCTTGATGGTGTCAGCTGCGAACGAATGGCCGGCAACCCCAGCCAGGACCATAGCGGCAAACAGTTTGGAAATCTGCTTAGTAGCCTTATTCATAGTGCTCCACTCTTACTGTTGTATTTTTTATAGTTCTAGCGGCCTTGTGAGCTGCAGAACCGGATCAGATATCTCGGATATCCCCCCGGCAGTGCCCTGGCAACTGTACCGGTACAGTGTAGAGCGCCGATTCATCGCTTGAAAAGCTGGCTGCTGGGGGCAAAAGCCGGGTGTGTCGCTTTAATGAAAGAAAAAGACAGAATTGCGGCGGGGTGATGCCAGAGTTTCGGGCAATCCTTGGCTTTCCTGACACTTTCTATCGATGACTCATTTGCAACTGGGTTTTTCTAGCTTGGCCGCGACGTTATGATTGCGCCGATTTTTTCCCAAGGTGAATTCCCATGACGCAAGAACCTAGCACCCTCTATGCCAAGCTGCTCGGTGAAACGGCCGAAATTTCCTGGAAGGAGCTTGAGCCGTTCTTTGCCAAGGGTGCCCTATTGTGGGTCGACGCCGGTCTGGATTTGATCGAAGCCGCCGAGGGAATGGCCGAGGACAACCGTGACAAAGTCGCTGCCTGGCTGGCCTCGGGCAGCCTGGGCGAAGTGTCTGCAACGCGGGCATTGGACCTTGTGGCGCGTGACCCTGGCTTGTGGGCGGTGGTGGTTTCGCCGTGGATACTGATCCAGGAAAGGGCGGCGCAATAGCTGTTGGCACCAAAATGGTGCGCGTAATCCCGCTGCAAAAGTGTGTAGCCGAGTAACCGCAATCGACGTGATGGCATGTTGCCGTGAAGAAAGGTCACAGCTCAGGGTGACGTGCGCGTCATGGGAACAGTTTTCCCGTGGGCGAACGGCTGGGAGAATTGTTTCTCGGTGTTAATAGATGGAAGTCGGAGGTCAGAACATTCCGTAGGAAGCGGTGAATTCCGGTAAAGTTCGTCGCTTGTTACCCGGAGCTAGTTATGCCGTCAGCGCTGCCCCCTTTAGCCAAGCCCTCGCACCAACTGCTTTACCTTATCTACGGTAATCAGGACGTTTATCGGCGCGAAGCCAAATTCAGCATCCTCACCGCCTTGTCCCAGCTGAAAGCGGGCGAGTCGTTGTGCATTCGGGTCATGACCGATCGCCCCCAGGACTACCTCGGCTGGCCGGTTGAAACCATCAGCCTGGATGAACAGACCCTGACCCAATGGCAGGGTGAGAACGGCTATACCCACCGCCGCAAGGCCTGCGCGATTGCCCACGGGCTGACGCTGGCGGACAAAACCCTGTTTGTCGACACCGACACCCTGTTCCTCAAATCCCCCCATCGTGTGTTCGAGCTGATCGAGCCGGGCCAGTACGTGATGGATGGCTTCGAGTACGACTGGAGTTACGTCTGTCAGCGTGCGGACTACCTCAAGCTGGGCGAACACCTACAGGCCCACGGCATCTGTGCCGATAACAGCTTCAAGCTCTACAACAGTGGCCTGTGCGGTGTGCGCGCCAGTGATGCGCCGCTGCTCGAAGCGTCTATCCGCCTGATCGACGAGTGGACCCAGCACACGTTCGATATCCACACCATCGAGCAAATCGCGATTTCCTTTGCGATGCGCGATCAGAAGGTGCGCGAGGCGCGCAAGTTCGTGCATCACTACTTTGCCGACAAGCGCTTCTTCCATGCCATGCAGGCGCACTTCTTCACGCTGCACGGTGAGGTATTCGGCCCCGAGTTGGTAGCGCGTTGCCTGGATGTGCCGCAGGTCAAACCCGTGCCGTCGCCCTGGCAGCGGCTGCGTATCAAATGGAAGCTGCGCAATCAGCGCAAACACGTCAAAAAGGTCGGCCGCGATTTGCTCTACGGCAGTTCGGCACCTGAGCATCCGTACTACGACGTGTGCCGACATGGCTGGTGGGAATCGGCATCGCGGGAGATTCGCAGCTGGAATGAGGCCGAGCAGAAGCGCTTTTTCGGTGCGAAAGACGCCGGCTGGCCGAAGCATTTCCCCCGGCCTGCCAAGCGCGCTGACGAAAAGACCATCATCGCGTTCCTGCGCCAACGCATGACGCACTGAGGTTGCGACGGCGCCACGCGGCGCCGTCGCACAGTGCTAGGCGGTTTTGCCGGTGTGGTTGTTCAACGAAATTACCTTGGTCTTGCCGATGCGGTGACGGTAGATCTCGCGCAGGTACTTGATCGCTTTCTTCACACAGTCCCGTGACAGACGAATGTCATTGATCGACACGAACTTGTCTTTGTCGTTGATCAACTCGCGGTACTTCTTTTCATACATCGGCTTGATCGCGTACCAGTTGGTGTCGAGGATCTTCGCCGGGTTTTCAAACTCGTTGAGCAACTCGTCGATCCGGTCTTCGTCGAAGTCCTCGTGGATGATGAAGTCCAGGATCGAGTTGTCCAGGGTGTCGTCGAAGCGGTACGGGTTGCGTGCGAAGCAGCGTTTGATAAAGGCCACGATCAGCGTCAGGAAGTCATCCGACAGGCACGGGCTCTTGGCGATCAAGGTGGTCAGCGACAGGTTGGCCGAGGCGCCGATCACCAGGGCATAGCGCTTGAGGGTGGTGTTGGGGAACAGGCTGTTGAGGTGGGTCTTGAGCCGGTTCAGGTCCATATAGGACAGCTTGTAGTCCTTGGGCAGCGAGACGATGGACACCACCGACGAGCAGTTCTTGAAGAAGTGCAGGTCGTGCAGCGCCGCCGCGTCATAGCCGGAGTTCTTGTACTGCTCCAGGGACGCCTTGTAGCGCTTGGACTCGATCGGCAACAAGCTGATGCCTTCGATGGCCTGGGTGACTTTGTTGAAGTGCGGCAGGTCGATGGAGCGGAAGAACAGGTCGTCGATGTTCAGGCGTTGCGGCTCTTTTTCGAAGACTTTGAACTTGTCATT
The DNA here is from genome assembly GCF_023701505.1 of Pseudomonas sp. SR18. Classification (NCBI taxonomy): domain Bacteria; kingdom Pseudomonadati; phylum Pseudomonadota; class Gammaproteobacteria; order Pseudomonadales; family Pseudomonadaceae; genus Pseudomonas; species Pseudomonas sp. SR18. Next base: position 123,323 of record NZ_JAMQAU010000010.1, read on the forward strand.
CGACGGCGCCGGGGTTTCCGGGACCACGGACTCGGCGTAGGCAATCGCCACCGGGCCGGCCAGGCTCATGAACAGGTCGTTGGCGTCCAGGCGGATGGTTTCGCCGATGTCGATGCCGGCGCGACGGAAGTAGTTCTGGTCGTAGTCGGTGGTCACGGCCTGGGCGGTGAGGATGTTGAAGATCTGTTGGGAGATGTACTGGTTGGCGTGTTTTTCCATGGCATTGACGTCAATGTTCTGGATGTTGCCGTCATCGCTTTCTTCGGCGTAACGCATGATGTCGTTGGAGATCAGCATCATCGCGTTCCACGGACGGATACGCCCCTTCACACTGGCTTCGCTGCTGTCCTCGTTGTCGAAGTTGTACGAGAAGTCCCACTCTTCCGACAGGTATTTGCACAGCAGCCGTCCGGCATTGATGTGCAACGCTTCGGACATTTCGCTGCGGTGATCGGAAATATTCGGCAGCACGCAAATGCCGCTGGTGAAGATCGGTTCGAAGACGAAAGCGTGGCCGCTCTTGCTGTCGTGCTCGTCGGCGGGCTTGGTGTCGAACGTCTTGTTCATGTACGAGTGCTGCTGGGCCAGGCCGAATTCCGAGGCCATGCCCGAGCCGGTGCCGCCACCGGCGCTGAAGATCGAAAAATACAGGCGCGACTGGTTGGCCTTGATACCGCAGGAGTCGATCAGGTACGAGTGGATCATCTTCCAGTCAGGGCTGGAAAAACGCTGGGTGTCTTTATTGAGGATGATCTTGGCCAGGTACTGGCCGAGGATCGGCGCATTACCGGCGCCGCCGGCATGGACTTCCGACAGGTCCATGATTTTCATCTTGCTGTAGTCGCGCAGGAAGCCGCTTTTTTCGCTCTTGCGCGAGAAGCGGATACGCCCGGCAATGTCCTTGTCCAGGTCGCCGAGCATCACCAATGGTTCCACCAGGAACACCGGCTTGCTGGCTTTGCCGCCGCCCAGGCGCAGGTTGTTGCGGATCCACTGGGTGGGGCTGTAACCCTTGTCCTGATGGCTCTTTTTAAATTGAAGCTTATCTTCGTTGCTGAACTCGTTCAGGTAGAACTTGCGCGCGTTGTACACCAACTCCGCCACGTCCAGCGCAATGTTCGAACCGCAGCGCCCCAGGCCGATCAGGCACACCGAGGGGAATTCCTGCTCGCTGCGCTGCTCGCCGTCCATTTCCAACTGAGGCGGGCGCGGGAACACCATGTCGCGCAGGCCGTCGAGGTTATCGAGGATGCGGTCGGTATTGGTCTCGGTGAAGTACAGGTATTGCTGGGTGGACAGCGGGCGGGCGCTGCTCGATGACTTTGAACCTGAGGATTTTTCCGCAGGAGCTGTGGGCAACACGTCGGATACCACGGTGGCAGAGTTATTTTTAGAAGTCATGGTGCGCCATGTGCCTGGGCGGATGGCTGAAAAGAATAAAACGGCCATCACGGAGTGGGAGTTCGCGACTTTGCAGTGCGTCCTTGTCCGGGATAATCGGGTTTGACCCTGTGTTCTCAGGACAAACCTGGCCGGACTCTGATGAATCGGCCGTTTGTCGGGAATCTTGAGATAAATGATGGCGAAATGCCAAAGTTTCGGCGTCAGCGAATTGGCCTGACGATGGAAGGGGGGCCTGAGCGCGCCGGGGACGGTTCTTTCGGCGGGCTGGTGTCCTTGGCCGCCGTGCCACTCAACGGATTGAGCGGGTTGCGCATATCGATACCCTGCATCACGCCGATGATGTCGCTGGCGGGCACCGCCGGGCTCAGCAGGTAGCCCTGGACGTAATCACAGCCGTGCTTGAGCAGCAAGTCGAACTGGGCCTGGGTTTCCACGCCTTCGGTCACCACGTGCAGGTGCAGGGTATGGGCCATGCCGATGATCGCCTGGACGATTTCGATATCGGTCGCCGACTTGGGAATGTCCTGGATAAACGAACGATCGATCTTCAAGGTGTTGAGCGGCAGGCGCTTGAGGTAGGCGAGGGAGGAGTAGCCGGTGCCGAAGTCGTCGATGGACAGCGACACACCCAGCGCCCGGATTTGCCGCAACAGCGCCAGGGTGCTGCTGATGTTGCCCATCAGCGCATTTTCAGTCACTTCCAGTTCCAGGCGGTTGGCGCCGATTCCGCTGAAGCGCAGGGCGTCTTCGATTTCGTCCGCCAGTTCATCGCGGGCCAGGTTCAGGGCCGAGCAATTCACCGTCATGGTCAGGTCGGTATAGCCTCGGTCGCAGAGCAGGCTCAAGTCGTGGCAGGCCTGGCGCAGTACCCAGTGGTCGAGGTCGGCGATCAGCCCGTTGCTTTCGGCAATGCCGATAAACCGGTCCGGGGCCAGCAGCCCATGTTGCGGATGTTGCCAGCGCACCAAGGCTTCCAGGCGCGTGACCTTGCCCAGTTTCATGTCAAAGATCGGTTGGTAGAACAGCACCAGTTGGTTCTGGGCGCGCAGGGCGCTGCGCAGTTCTTCTTCCAATTGCAGTTCGAGGAAGGCCCTGGTTTTCAGGTTGGAGCTGAAGAAGTTCAGACTGTTACGTCCCGTTTCTTTGGACTGGTACAGCGCCAGGTCGGCGGTCTTCAGCAGCTCTTCGCAGGTCGCGCCGTCATCGGGAAACAGGCTGATGCCGATGCTGGTGGTCATTACCATGCGCCGGCCGGCCAGTTCGATGGGCTCTTTCATTTTCTGCATGATGCGCTGGGCCAGGTGCCGCGCTTCGTCGCGGTGGTGGACGCTGATCAGGATGCAGAACTCATCGCCGCCAAACCGGGCGACCACGTCTGCATGGCTGCGCACCGAGCCTTTGATATGGCTGGCGAGTACGGTGAGCAATTGATCGCCGGCGTCATGGCCGAGGCTGTCGTTGATGCGCTTGAAGTGGTCGATGTCCAGGAAAATAACCGCCATCATGCCGTTTGACGCGGTCTTTTCGGCGATTTTTTCCGCAAAGATCTGATTGAAACCCCGGCGATTGAGCAGGCTGGTCAGGGCGTCGTAATGGGCCACCTGTTGCAGGGAGGCACGTGCCTGGTCCAGTTCGCTGAGCAGCGCGTTGACCCGTCGCAGGTCGCGCTCCTTGTGTTGCAGCTTCTTGTCCGCCAGGGCCGCGCTGATGCTGCTGCCGATCACCAGCAAGGTGATCACGGCGACCGACAGACCCAGTTGGATGGGGTTGTTGTCCTGCGTCAACGAAAGGTCGGCGCCCGTGGGCACAATCAGTCGCATCGCCGCCATGCCGGTAAAATGCATGCTCAGAATGCCCGCGCCCAGCACCAGGCTGGCGGCGTATTTGAGCAGTTGATGAAAGACCCCGGCGCCGGTGCGCAGGTAGCTGGACAGCAACAACGCCGCCAGGCTGGCGCCCATGGCGATGCCCAGGGACGCAAAGAACAGCCCCGACTCGAAGTACATCTGAGCCTGGGAGTGCATGGCCGACATGCCGACGTAGTGCATCAAGGTGATGCCAAACCCCATCCACACCGACGCCTGCAGGTACTGGTGCAAGCGCACATTGGTATGACTGAGGGTTTTCATGGCGAACAATGAGGCGATCAGGGCGATCAGCAGCGACGCGAACGTGGTGATCAGTTCGTAGTGAATGGCAATGGGCGCCTGGAAGGCCAGCATGCTGATGAAGTGGGTGGACCAGATGCCACCCGCCAGGCATCCGGCACCCAGCCAGCGCCAGTGGCGGCGCGCGGTGGGGTCTTCGACATGGCCAACGCGTTCGGCCATGTCCAGCGTGCCGAACCCCGCCGCACAGGCGACCAGGTAGGCCAGTAGCACCAGGAAAGGGTTATGACTGCAATTGAGTAATAAGTGCCCGTTCTCTGGAAGGTCGGTAAAGAAGTGCAGACCCAGCCATTCCATAGCATGTCCTGTCATAGCGTCACGTCACAGCCTACGGCAGTGACCTATGAGGTCGAGTATAGAAGCCTCGAAGGATTTGCCAGGGATAATGGCACTTTGCTCTCAATGATTTTGGCATGCCGCTCATAGCGATTAATGCTAAGCGCTGATGGGCAGCTCCAACTCGAATGGCGCTTGCAACGGCGGCAGGCCAAATGCGGCGCGGGCTGCATCGCAATCTAGGCTCTGCTCGCCCTGGCTCCACGACGCATCGAATTCTCGGCAGGTGCTTGAGCGTTGCTCATAAATTGAGCAGCTGGTGCCTTTGCCGACTTCGCCTTCAAGGCTGCAGCAGCGCGCGGGCTTCTGGTCGGTGCCGATCATCGCGACGCGCGTCGGGTTGATCTGGACCACCAGGTCATCGGGCACTGTGCCGCCCGACGAGGCGCACTCACCCCAGAAGAAAGACACTCGGAAGTATGAACAGCAGGCACCGCAACTCAGACACGGACTGGCTTCGGACATGGGCGTCGTCAATAAGAAAAGTAAGAAGGGGGGCTACGGGAAGGCTCGCCATTCTATCCGTGCCATGGCCGTTGGGAAGAGGGGCGCGCACTTATATTTTTGTAGGCGAAGTCCCGTAGCGCCGGGTGAAATCATGCCCTATCAGCTTTACGAATCATTACAGACAACCTGGGCTCGCCTGACTATGTTGCAGGTACCGGGCAGGATGCATCGGGCATCGCAGCTCTCATAACAATAAAAGAGACGGACCCATGCAGAACTCGACCCAAGCGGCGAATGCCTGGCGCATTCTGTTCCTGCTGTTTCTGGCCAACCTGTTCAACTTCTTCGATCGCACCATTCCGGCGATCATCATCGAGCCGATCCGCATGGAATGGCACCTGAGCGACTTCCAGCTCGGCATCATCGGCACGGCCTTTACCATCGTCTACGCCATTGCCGGCTTGCCGCTCGGGCGCCTGGCCGATACCGGCTCGCGTAGCAAACTGATGGGGTGGGGCCTGTTTGCATGGAGCGGGCTGACGGCGGTCAACGGCCTGGTCGGCAGTTTCTGGACGTTTTTGCTGGTGCGCATGGGCATCGGTATTGGTGAAGCCAGCTATGCGCCGGCCGCCAACTCGCTGATTGGCGACCTGTTCCCGGCGCATCGTCGCGCCCGGGCGATGGGGATTTTCATGCTGGGCCTGCCGCTGGGCCTGTTGCTGGCGTTTTTTACCATTGGTTGGATGGTCAAGGCCTTCGACAGCTGGCGCGCCCCGTTTTTTATCGCCGCCGTGCCGGGGATGATCCTCGCGGTGTTCATGTTCTATATCAAGGAACCCAAGCGCGGCGCTGCCGAAACCGTACAAGTCTCCCAGGAGCGCGTCGACCGCCCGATCCGCCGCGTGCTGGCCGTACCGACTTTTCTGTGGCTGGTGCTGGCCGGGCTGTGCTTTAACTTTGCCACCTACGCGTGCAACTCGTTTCTGGTGCCGATGCTGCAACGGTACTTCCTCATGCCGTTACAGGATGCGGCCGTTGCCACCGGGGTGATTGTCGGTTTGACCGGCTTGGTGGGGCTGACCCTGGGCGGCTGGATCGCCGACAAGATTCACCAACGGGTTGCCAATGGGCGGCTGCTGTTTGCCGCGTGCAGCCTGATCATCTCCACCGTCACGACCGCCTGGGCCTTGCATGCCGGGCGCATCGAGATTGGTGTGTTTGTGGCGCTGTTCAGTGTGGGTTGGTTGTTTGCCTATAACTTCTACACCTGCGTGTACACGGCGATCCAGGACGTGGTCGAGCCGCGCCTGCGAGCCACGGCGATGGCGTTGTTCTTTGCCGGGTTGTACTTGCTGGGCGGGGGCATGGGGCCGATTGTGGTGGGCGGATTGTCCGATCACTTTGCTCATTCGGCGATGTATGCCGATGGGGCTGCGCAGATGACCGAGGCTTATAAAGCCGTGGGTCTGCATGACGCCATGTACCTGATTCCGGTGGCGCTGTTCTTTACGATGCTGTTCTTGTTCCAGGCCTCGCGCAGTTTTGTGCGCGATGCCAAGCGCATGAAGGCCGGATTGGTGGCTGACGAGGTGCCGGCGGCTGCGGTGACGGCTTGAGATGGAGGTGATGCCATCGGGGGCAAGCCCCCTCCCACATTGATCGGTGATAGACAGGACAATGCGGTCAACTGTGGGAGGGGGCTTGCCCCCGATGAGGCCCCCAAAGCCAATAAAAAAGGCCCGCATTGCGCGGGCCTTCTTGTTCAGCGGGGCAGGGCGGTAATCAACCCGCTACCAATACCCGAATCGCCTCCAGTCGCAGCGCCGCCTTGTCGAGCATGGCCAGGCCTTGCTCGCGTTGGTTGCGCAGGGCAACCAGCTCGCTGTCACGTACGGTTGGGTTGACCGCTTGCAACGCAGTCAGGCGCGCCAGCTCTTCGTCGGTGTCCGCTGCCAGGCGACGCTTGGCCTCGGCCACGCGCTCGGCATGTTGCGGGGTGATCTTCTCTTCACCCGCGTTGATCCGTGGCGTCAACTGGTCGCGCTGGGCCTGGATGAACTTGTTGGCGCTAGCCCGCGGCACGCTTTCCAGCTGGTCGTTGAGGGTCACGAATGACACACGCCCCGACAGGTCATTACCGTTCGCATCCAGCAGGCAGCGCAGTGCCGCCGGCGGCAGGTAGCGACCCAGTTGCAGCGCACGCGGTGCAACTACTTCGCTGACGTAGAGCAGTTCCAGCAACACGGTGCCCGGCTTGAGCGCCTTGTTCTTGATCAGCGCCACGGCGGTGTTGCCCATGGAACCGGACAGCACCAGGTCCATGCCGCCCTGCACCATCGGGTGTTCCCAGGTGATGAACTGCATGTCTTCGCGTGACAGTGCCTGATTACGGTCGTAGGTGATGGTCACACCTTCGTCGTCGCCCAGGGGGAAGCTGGCGTCGAGCATTTTTTCGCTGGGTTTGAGGATCAGCGCGTTTTCCGAATGGTCTTCGCTGTCGATGCCAAAGGCGTCAAACAGGGTTTCCATGTAGATCGGCAGGGTGAACTGGTCGTCTTGCTCAAGAATGTCTTCAACCAGTGCATCGCCTTCGCCGGCGCCGCCGGAGTTGAGTTCCAGCAGGCGGTCGCGACCGGTGTGCAGCTCTTGCTCCAGGCGCTCGCGTTCGGCACGGGCCTCGTCGATCAGGGCTTGCCACTCGCCGTCGTCGGCGTTTTCCAGCAGCGGCAGCAGGCGTGGGCCAAACTGATGCTGCAAGGCGTTGCCGGTCGGGCAGGTGTTGAGGAATGCGTTCAGCGCTTCGTGGTACCACTGGAAGAGACGCTCTTGCGGGCTGGTTTCCAGGTACGGTACGTGCAGTTCGATCACATGTTTCTGGCCGATCCGGTCCAGACGGCCGATGCGTTGTTCCAGCAGGTCGGGATGGGACGGCAGGTCGAACAGCACCAGGTGGTGGGAGAACTGGAAGTTGCGGCCTTCGGAGCCGATTTCCGAGCAGATCAGCACCTGGGCGCCGAACTCTTCATCGGCAAAGTAGGCGGCGGCGCGATCACGTTCGAGGATGTTCATGCCCTCGTGGAACACCGTGGCCGGGATGCCGGAGCGCACGCGCAGGGCGTCTTCCAGGTCCATGGCGGTTTCAGCGTGGGCGCAGATCACCAGGACTTTGGTGCGCTTGAGCATTTTTAGCTGGTCGATCAGCCACTCGACGCGCGGGTCGAAGCGCCACCAGCGGTTTTCTTCGTCAATGTCCGGCTGCGACTGGAAGCTGACTTCCGGGTACAGCTCGGCGTGTTCGCCCAGCGGCAACTCCAGGTATTCGTCCGGGTTCGGCATCGGGTAGGCGTGCAGCTTGCGCTCCGGGAAACCCTGCACGGCGGCACGGGTATTACGGAACAGCACGCGGCCGGTGCCGTGGCGGTCGAGCAGCTCACGCACCAGGCGCGCACTGGCTTCGGCGTCGCCATCGTTGACGGCGGTGAGCAGCGCTTCGCCTTCGTTACCGAGGAAACCCTGGATGGTCTTGTGGGCGGTCGGCGACAGGCGGCCCTTATCGAGCAGTTCCTGCACGGCTTCGGCCACCGGACGATAGTTTTCGCTCTCGGCGCGGAAGGCCTGCAGATCGTGGAAGCGGTTCGGGTCCAACAGGCGCAGGCGCGCGAAGTGGCTGTCCTGGCCCAGTTGCTCCGGGGTGGCGGTGAGCAGCAGCACGCCTGGTATCACTTCGGCGAGTTGCTCGACGAGAGAGTATTGCGGGCTGGCTTTTTCTTCATGCCAGACCAGGTGGTGGGCTTCGTCGACTACCAGCAAGTCCCAGCCAGCGGCGAACAGCGCGTCCTGGGCCTTCTCGTCGTCCACCAGCCATTCCAGGGCCACGAGGGCCAACTGGGTGTCTTCGAACGGGTTGGCGGCATCGCTTTCGATGAAGCGTTCTTCGTCGAACAGCGCGACCTGCAGGTTGAAGCGGCGGCGCATTTCCACCAGCCACTGGTGTTGCAGGTTTTCCGGGACCAGGATCAACACGCGGTTGGCGCGGCCCGAGAGCAACTGGCGATGGATCACCAGGCCGGCTTCGATGGTCTTGCCCAGGCCGACTTCGTCAGCCAGCAATACCCGCGGCGCGATACGGTCAGCGACTTCACGGGCGATGTGCAGTTGGTGAGCAATAGGTTGCGCACGTACGCCACCCAGGCCCCACAGCGTGGACTGCAACTGGCGGCTGGTGTGTTCCAGGGTGTGATAGCGCAGCGAGAACCAGGCCAGCGGGTCGATCTGGCCGGCGAACAGACGGTCGCTGGCCAGGCGGAACTGGATAAAGTTGGAGAGTTGGGTTTCCGGCAGGGTGACCTGTTCGTTCTGCCCATTGAGGCCGTGGTAGACCAGCAGACCGTCGACGTCGTCGACTTCCTGTACGGTCATTTTCCAGCCTTCGAAATGGGTGATGGAATCACCCGGCGAGAACCTCACACGGGTGAGGGGCGCATTCCGTAGCGCATACTGGCGAGTGTCGCCAGTGGCCGGATAGAGCACGGTCAACAAGCGGCCGTCCTGTGCCAGAACGGTGCCTAACCCCAGCTCTGCTTCGCTGTCACTAATCCAGCGTTGCCCCGGTTGATACTGCTGCGCCATGCTGCCTGACTCCCGCCGTGAAAAAGCCGACTATCTTAACGGAACAAGGCCCGCAGCCAAAGGACTCTGACAAAAACTACTCCGTTTGAGTGCAGGGCGGAGTGCTGAATCGACGGGTGGCGGGCACTTGCGAGTGTCGACTGGGTCACAGGTTGGCGAGTCCGCGCTCAAGTCGCCGTGGCCCCCGCCGACAGCCTGCTGACAGGAGAACAACTATCATGCTGCCACCTATGCTGCCCGTCAGCGTTATACCGGTTACGTCGCAACTCGACCCGGTCCGTCAGAAACCAGATATTCCGCCCGTGGTCCCTGTTCAAGCGGGCTCCAGTGAAAGCACCATCGACTTGAAAAAAGGCGATGCCGAGCAGTCGACCTTTCTGCTGCGCGAAGAGCAACGCCGCCAGCAGGAACAGCAGAAACGCCGGCGCGAAGCCGATGAGGATCCGGACCAGCACCTGGCGATCCCGGGCGACCTGCTCAATGCCGACAACACCGTACCGGTTGTGCCGCTGATCGAAGACGCGCCGCGCCAGGGCCTTTGGGTGGACGTCGAGGTTTAAACCCGCAGTTGCCTCAAGGCCGCTAGCAGCGACTCGATGTCGTGATCGTTGTTGAGGGGGCTGACGGAGATCCGTGCAACGCTTGCCAGGCCCCGCGCCTGCATATCCAGCGGGGTGTAGGCCACGCCGTTGGCGCCAATATTGATGTGCCTGAGTCCCAATTGTCGTTTCAGCTCGAAGGCGTCGCAGCCGGCGAGGTTGAAGGCGATCAGCCCTGATTGAAACGTGCCCAGGTCATGCAGGGAAACCCCCGGAATCTCACACAATGCTGCGCGAATTTGCGCGCTGGTTTGTGCGACGTGTTTCCATACTCGCTCAATCCCCCAGTCATTCATCTCGTGCAGCGCATTCCCCAGCCCCGCCAACAGGGCGAAAGACACTTCGCTGGTTTCAAAGCGCCGTGCGTCGTCGCGCAGGTCGAAACCGGCGGCGGTCCAGGGGGCTGAAAACACATCGCGTTGGGCCGGGTTCAACTGTTGGAGAAAGTCCGGCCGCACATACAACAGCGCCGTGCCACGCGGCCCGCGCAGGTGTTTGCGGCCGGCCGACTTGAGCACATCACACTGCAACGCCTGCACATCCACCGGCACCTGGCCGACCGCTTGGCCGGCGTCGATAAAGTAGGGGATGCCATGACGCCGGGCCACTGCGCCGATGGCCTGGGCGGGGTTGATCAGGCCGCCGTTGGCCGGCAGCCAGGTGAGGTCGATCAGCTTTACGCTGGCATCGATCATCGCCTCCAGTGCCACCGGGCACACCGCGCCGGTGGCGTCGCAGGGGATGACTTCCACCCGCGCACCTGCTTGCACGGCCAATTGCATGCTCGCGAGGTTGCCGCCCCATTCGTGGCGCCCCACCAGAATGCGATCACCCGGTTGCCACGGGCCCAGGGCTTGGAATGCCATGCTCCAGGCAGTCGAACCGCTGCCGGCAAAGGCTATCGACGCGGCGGACGCGTTGAGCAGTTGCGCGGCGGCGTGGCGCGCTTTTTCCACGAGCATGGCGCCATGCTCACCGGCTTCCATCGGACCGTCCCGGGCTTCGCGCTGGAGTTGGTCAATGATGGCGTCAAGTGTCGCCTGGCTTGGCAGCGAGGCGCCGGCAGGGTTGAAGTGCACCAGGCCCGACTGGCAGCCAGGCGTGGCCTCCCTTAATCGTTGAACATCGAGCGGGCTCACGGCTGCAGCTCGAAAACCGCGTCAACCTCTACCGCCACACCGGCTGGCAGACTGGCAACCCCCACTGCGGTGCGCACATGCCGGCCTTGTTCACCGAGGGCATTGACCAGCAGGTTCGACGCACCGTTGGCCACCGCGCCCTGGCGCTGGAAATCGGCGCTGCTCGCGATAAACACCCCCAGGCGCACAGTGCGCACCAGGCGCGACAGGTCATCGCCCAAGGCATCGCTCAATTGCGCGAGCAAGCTCAGTGCCGCTAGTTCTGCCGCCTGGACACCTTCTTCTTCACTTAGGGATTCGCCCAGTCGGCCGAGGTAAGCAGGCCTTGCGTCGAGCAGGGGGATTTGCCCGGAGATAAACAGCTGGTTCTGACTGATGACATGGTTGATGTAGTTGGCAATCGGCTGGCTGGGAGCTGGCAGCGTCAGGCCAAGGGCGTGCACGCGTTGGCGCAGGGAGTTGCTCATGCTGAGTCCTCTGGTTTCAAGAGGGTTGAGCATGTTGTTCCGGGGGGGACTGCGACAAACGGATAGATCTCACTCGACGTATCGAAATAACTCACGCGTCGGCGCAGATCTCCCTTAGCCACTGGCTGAAGCATTCGACCGCTTGGTGGGCAGGGCCTTGAGGGGTGATCAGCCAATAGCCGATATCGCTGTGGTAGGGCGGCCAGTCGAAGGCTTGCACCAGGCTGCCGTCCTGGAGTCGGCGTTGGATGAGATGGTGACGACCCATCGCGATGCCCTGGCCGGCCACGGCGGCTTCGACCACGATGTTGTAGTCGTGCAGCATGACGCGCGGGTGATGTTCAAGGCTGACTTGATAGTACTGGGACCAATCCGTCCATTCGAACGGCCGGTGTGAGGTTGCCATCAGCAAGGGGCCGTTGCCCAGTGAGTTGGCCTTGAACGTCGGGCTGCAGACCGGTGAAATGACTTCAGCCATCAGGCGCGTGGCCTGCACGTGCGGCCAATCGCCCTTGCCGTAGCGGATGGCCAGGTCGACCTCGGCGGCGGCGACGTTGGCCAGTTGAATTGACGGCAACAGCTCCACCTGGATGTATGGGTAGCGGTTGAGAAACCCCGCCAGGCGCGGCGCCAGCCACAGCGTGGCGAAAGACGCCAGCAGGCCGACGCGCAATACCGTGGCGCTGGGCACCTGCCGTTGGGCGCGGGTCGCGGTGGCGATGGCATCGAGGGCCGGGCGGATTTCATCGTAGTAACGCTGCCCATCTGCGGTCAGATCGATGGCGCGGGTGCGTCGGATAAACAACGGTTTGCCCAGGTGCTGTTCGAGTTTCTGGACCTGATGGCTGAGGGCGCTTTGGGTCACTGAAAGCTCCTGGGCCGCCTTGATAAAGCTCAAGTGCCGGGCCACGGCTTCAAAAGCACGAAGGGCCAGCAGCGGGGGAAGATCCTTGTGCAGTGACACCTGAGTGCGCCTCCTGAGTTGGGCGGAAAGTACCGATTTTGGGCGACGGTCTGCCTTTTGTCGCGTGCTGATTTGCCGTCGGGCACAGGAGCCCGCATTATTGAGCCCTACTTGCCACGACGTAAGACAAACCATGAGTGATGACGACAAGCTGATCGACCTGAATGCCGAACGCGCCAAGCGCGTGCATGACCTCAATGACAAACGCCTGAATGAAGTGCGCCAGGCATTTGAACAGGCAATGCCTTTAGGCAAAGCCAAGAAAAAATCAAAGAACAAACCGAAAAAGCGTTAATACGGCCTGCGTCTGTTGATGCAGGTCAGTTATTGCCCTTCTTTACGCCCCGTTGCGGGCGACATTGATCCCCGTCAATTTTCCAATTCGCCTTCTCCAGTAACTTAGCCCTATCGCAACAGGGCAAGTGCAGGAGGCCGGTCATGTTTATCGATAATGTGGTATTCGCCGGGGTGCTGACTGTCAGCCTCATGGTGCTGTTTTTCGTAGGGTTTGGGATTTTTATCTGGAAGGACGCTAATAAGCGTAAAGAACCGTAAGTCTTTCTGGATTACATGAGCACGCAAGGCATTTTGGGCGACTTCGGTCGCCTTTTTTTTTGCCTGGTATTTAATGATGTCGGCTAATACTGATCCATAAAAAAAGGTGCGGTCCTCACAGAGGCCGCACCTTTTTTTCAGCGCCTGGCTATCAGTTGCCCAGCGCCTTGGACGCCAGCCAGAACAACCCGGCCGACAGGCCAACGGTCGCAGGCAACGTCAACACCCAAGCCATCAGGATGGTCTTGACCGTGCCACCTTGCAGGCCGCTCTTGTTCGCGACCATGGTGCCGGCCACGCCCGAAGACAGCACATGGGTCGTGGACACCGGCAGGGCAAAGATATTGGCAAAGCCAATCATGGTAGCAGTGGTGATCTGCGCTGACATGCCCTGGGCATAGGTCATGCCCTGCTTGCCGATCTTCTCACCGATGGTCAGTACCACACGCTTCCAACCCACCATGGTGCCCAGGCCCAAGGCCAATGCGACGGCGAGGATTACCCAGAACGGCGCGTACTCGGTAGTCGCGGTCAGGTCTTTGCGAAGCTTGTCGAGGTCGGACTTCTCACGCGCATCCAGGCCCGGCAGCTTGCCGACTTTCTTCGCGGTGTCGTCCAGGCAGAGCAGGTAGCGACGCACTTCGATACGCTGGTCCGAGGTCAGCGAATGGTAGTCCGAGACCCCGCTCAGCGTACTGACGAGCGCTTTGATAGTGGGCTCGGTCTGCTGCGGGTTGCACTGGAACTTGCCCGGCAGATCGTCCTTCACGCTTTTGCCCAGGGCCAGGAATTCGCCGAGGGTGGCGTTGTTGCGCTGGTAGAACTGGCTCAAATGCACGGTGGCGTCGCGGGTACGCTCGATCTGGTAGGTGGTGCTGCCCAAGTCGAGTACGAACTGCGCCGGTACGATACCGATCAGCACCAGCATGATCAGGCCGATGCCTTTCTGACCATCGTTGGAGCCGTGCACGAAACTCACGGCCATGGCGGAGATCACCAGGACCAGGCGGTTCCAGAACGGCGGGTGCTTCTTGTCGTCGAGCTTGCGGCGCTGGTCCGGGGTCTTGTGCATCTTCGACAGCGGGCGCCACCATTTCAGACCGATCAGCACCAGGGCTGCGACCAGGAAGCCGGCCATCGGCGAGAACACCAGGGAGGCGCCGATATCGATAGCCTTCTGCCAGTTCACACCGTCAGCCAGGGGAATATCGTTGATCAGGGCGTTGGCCAGGCCGACACCGAGGATCGAGCCGATCAGGGTGTGGGAGCTGGAAGCAGGAATACCGAAGTACCAGGTGCCCAGGTTCCAGGTGATCGCTGCGGCCAATAACGAGAAGACCATCGCCAAACCATGGCCGGTATTCACATTGATCAGCAACTCCACCGGCAGCAAATGCACGATGGCGTAGGCGACACCGACACCACCGAGCAATACGCCGAGGAAGTTGAACACCCCGGAGAAGAACACGGCCAGATGCGGCGGCATGGCTTTGGTATAGATGACTGTGGCCACCGCGTTAGCGGTGTCATGAAAGCCATTGATGAACTCGAAGGCGAGGACAAAGGCCAGGGCGAGCAACAGGCTCACGAGAACCCAAGCATCCAGTCCGCTGAATAAATCGATCATGAAGGTTTTCTGACCCGGTCGTAAGGGGGCGCGATTATGCCAGAAAACCTCAGTAATCGATGCACTAGCTGCTCATCGGTAACAAACTTCATTGAAACGCCAGGGGCGAAACCGGGCGATCCCAGGGTTTTCGGGGCTTTGGCAAGTCTTTGATTTATAAAGTACAGGTCTGAAAAGAGCGGGTTTTGTCACCGAATCGTCATGCCTGAAACATTTGTATGAAATTTTACTGGCGATCGTGGGATCCAGGGCCCGGGCTGCTGGCTAAGCGCTAGCAGCCCGGGCCGCGCCCCTGGCTCAATCCGAAGCACTTATGGCTCTTCGGCCTTGAGTTCCTGTTCAATCTTTTGGATTTCCTGGGTAAACGCCTGGTCGAGCAGGCTGGCTCGCTTGCGCCAGGGTTTGCGCTCAGGTTCAGGCTGGGCGGCGTAGGTGGTGACTTCCCCGCCGTAAACGTCCTTGTAACGTTGCTCCTGGCGCTCAAGTTCCGCGCGCAGTTCATCTTTCGTCACATTGTTACCTAATCGAGTTGAGTGTAATTACCCGGCAGCGTAGTGCCTGAATGTCGCCTTCGGATTGTTCAAAGTTGAACCAATGATGCGCTCAAGTTTGAACCGCTGATACTAAAGACCGTTGGTGGTAACTGTCATTCAAGGCAGGTAGTTGCGACCTTCCATGCACGGCATGTGCCTGGGCTGGCGAGCTCTGGTCCCGATAGTGAAACCGGGCTGACCTCCGCACAGCGTGCATTATAGCGGCGCATTTGAATAACACTATCGGCATAAAGTTAAAAAGCGTCAACTTTGTGTGAGCGTTTTGTTACACGCAGACGTCAGCAATTGCTGAAATTCTGGCGCCATAAAGTCAACAAGGAACTAAAGATTCAACCTTCTCATCGCAACTTTACTCGGCCAGGCAGGTGAGGGTGCGGGCACGGCTCAAATTGCGATAATCGCATGATCGTCCGATAATCGCCCAACGTTGCCGGCCCTGCCTTGTGCAGGGCGGCCAGTGCGGCTTGTAATACCCGCCCAATCCCTGCGGTTGACAATAAGAGAAAGGAACCCGAGATGAACGATCAATTGCGCAACTCCTTCGCGTCAGTGGCGCCGCCGATCGTTGCCTCGCCGGCCAAGCGGATCCAGGCGTTTACCGGTGACCCCGACTTCATGACCTCCCTGGCCCGTGGCCTGGCCGTCGTGCAGGCATTCCAGGAGCGCAAGCGCCACCTGACGATTGCCCAGATCAGTCACCGCACCGAAATCCCCCGCGCCGCTGTGCGCCGTTGCCTGCATACCCTGATCAAACTGGGCTACGCCACCACCGACGGGCGCACCTATTCACTGTTGCCCAAAGTCCTGACCCTGGGCCATGCCTACCTCTCATCCACGCCACTGGCGGTGTCGGCCCAGCCGTACCTGGACCGTATGAGTGAACAACTGCACGAAGCCTGCAACATGGCCACCCTGGAAGGCGATGACATCCTCTATATCGCCCGCTCGGCAACGACCCAGCGCCTGATTTCGGTGGACCTCTCGGTGGGCGGCCGTTTGCCGGCCTATTGCACTTCCATGGGGCGCATCCTGCTCGCGGCACTGGACGACGCTTCGCTGCAGGACTACCTCGATCACGCCGACCTGCAAACCAAGACCAGTCGCACCCTCACCACCCCTGAAGCCTTGTTCGAATGCCTGCAACAAGTGCGTCAGCAGGGCTGGTGCATCGTCGACCAGGAACTGGAACAAGGCCTGCGCTCCATCGCGGTGCCGGTGTATGACGCCTCGGGCCAGGTATTGGCGGCACTCAATGTCAGCACCCATGCAGGGCGGGTCAGCCGCAGCGAGCTGGAACAGCGTTTCCTGCCGAGCATGCTCAGCGCCAGCCGTGAGCTGAGTGCGCAACTGTTTGCCTAAGCTGTTCGGTGACCGCACAGATCCCGGCTTGATCAATTGACGGTGTTTCACCCGGCTTATTATTGTGCGGCAGCGCTCTCAGGGGCGCCCCAATAATAATGACGACCCCAGGTCGTTGGCCCGCCCTCGGTGTGGAATAAAAATAATGAATCAGCCTTCTGTCGGTACCACGCTGGACGTGCAGTCCTTCATCAACACCCAGCCACTGTCACGCTATCAGTGGCGCGTGGTCATCCTGTGTTTCCTGATAGTTTTCCTCGACGGCCTCGACACTGCAGCCATGGGCTTTATTGCGCCTGCGCTGTCCCAGGACTGGGGCATCGACCGCGCCAGCCTCGGCCCGGTGATGAGTGCTGCGTTGATCGGCATGGTATTCGGCGCGCTGGGTTCCGGCCCGCTGGCCGACCGTTTTGGCCGTAAAGTGGTGCTGGTCGGTGCCGTACTGGTGTTTGGTGCGTTCAGCCTCGCCTCGGCCTACAGCAGCAATGTCGACCAGTTGCTGGTGCTGCGTTTCCTCACAGGGCTAGGCCTGGGCGCGGGTATGCCCAATGCCACCACGCTGCTGTCCGAATACACCCCCGAACGTCATAAATCGTTGCTGGTGACCAGCATGTTCTGCGGCTTCAACCTGGGCATGGCCGGTGGCGGGTTTATCTCGGCCAAGCTGATCCCGGCGTTTGGCTGGCATGCGTTGTTGATGATCGGCGGCATCCTGCCGTTGATCCTGGTGGTGGTCCTGCTGCTCTGGCTGCCGGAGTCGGCGCGTTATCTGGTGGTGCGCAACCGTGGCACTGACAAGGTGCGCAAAACCTTGTCACCCATCGAGCCCACTATCGTTGCCCAGGCCACGGCCTTCAGCGTACCCGAACAGAAAACCGTCAAGGCCCGCAATGTGTTCGCGGTGATCTTCTCCGGCACCTACAGCGCCGGCACCTTGCTGCTGTGGCTCACCTACTTCATGGGCCTGGTGATTGTGTACCTGCTGACCAGTTGGCTGCCGACGCTGATGCGTGACAGCGGCGCGAGCATGGAGCAAGCCGCGTTTATCGGTGCGTTGTTCCAGTTCGGTGGAGTACTGAGCGCCGTTGGCGTGGGTTGGGCGATGGACCGGTTCAACCCCCACAAAGTCATCGGCATTTTCTACCTGCTGGCTGGGGTGTTTGCCTACGCGGTCGGACAGAGCCTGGGCAATATCACCGTGCTGGCGACCTTGGTGCTGATTGCCGGGATGTGCGTCAACGGTGCGCAATCGGCGATGCCGTCCCTGGCGGCGCGTTTCTACCCGACCCAAGGCCGCGCCACCGGCGTGTCATGGATGCTCGGCATCGGCCGCTTCGGCGCGATCCTCGGCGCCTGGATGGGCGCCACCTTGCTGGGCCTGGGCTGGAACTTCGAGCAGGTGCTCACCGCCCTGGTGATCCCGGCCGCAGTCGCCACCGCGGCAGTGGTCATCAAGGGCATGGTCAGCCATGCGGATGCGACCTGAGGTTGATTGATAGCTTGCCAACAATCGGTTCGATAATCGAACGCTTAGTCGATTATCGGATTGTTTGGCCCATTTCCCCAGCTTAATCTTCAAGCACTTCGGCGCCACCTCAGCGCCTTTTTCGATAACCCCGGGAGCCCAACCCCATGGCTGACATTCTCACCCTGCGTGATGCGGTCAAGCGCTTCGTGAACGACGGCGATACCGTCGCCCTCGAAGGCTTTACCCACCTGATCCCTACCGCCGCAGGCCATGAAATCATTCGTCAGGGCAAGAAAGACCTGACGCTGGTACGCATGACGCCTGACCTGATCTACGACCAGTTGATCGGCGCCGGCTGTGCACGCAAGCTGATTTTCTCCTGGGGCGGCAACCCTGGCGTGGGTTCCCTGCATCGCCTGCGTGACGCGGTCGAGAAGCAATGGCCGCAGCCGCTGGAGATCGAAGAACACAGCCATGCCGACCTGGCGAATGCCTACGTCGCTGGTGCCTCAGGCCTGCCGTTTGCGGTGCTGCGTGCCTACGCCGGTTCCGACCTGCCCAAGGTCAACCCGCTGATCAAAAGTGTGACTTGCCCGTTTACCGGCGAAGTGCTGGCGGCGGTGCCGTCGGTACGCCCGGACATCACCGTGATTCACGCCCAGAAGGCCGACCGCAAGGGCAACGTGTTGCTCTGGGGCATTCTCGGTGTGCAGAAGGAAGCGGCCCTGGCGGCCAAGCGCTGCATCGTCACCGTCGAGGAAATTGTTGACGACCTGAATGCACCGATGAACAGCTGCGTATTGCCGACCTGGGCCCTGACTGCTGTCTGCCACGTACCCGGCGGCGCGCATCCTTCCTACGCCCACGGGTACAACGAGCGCGACAATCGCTTCTACCAGGCGTGGGACCCGATTGCCCGCGACCGTGGGACGTTTACCGCCTGGATTGACGAATACATCCACGGCACTGCCGACTTCAGTGAATTCCAGGCCAAACTGGCCACCGCGCAGGAGGCCAAGTAATGGCTTACTCGACCAATGAAATGATGACCGTCGCCGCCGCGCGCCGCCTCAAAAACGGCTCGGTGTGCTTTGTCGGCATCGGCCTGCCCTCGAAAGCAGCCAACCTGGCGCGCCTGACTTCGTCGCCCGACGTGGTGTTGATCTATGAGTCCGGCCCAATTGGCGCCAAGCCTTCGGTACTGCCGTTGTCCATCGGTGACGGTGAACTGGCGGAAACCGCTGACACCGTGGTGCCAACCGGTGAGATTTTTCGCTACTGGCTGCAAGGCGGGCGCATTGACGTCGGCTTTCTCGGTGCGGCCCAGGTCGACCGTTTCGGCAACATCAACACCACCGTGGTCGGTGACTACCACCAGCCCAAAGTACGCCTGCCAGGTGCCGGTGGCGCGCCGGAGATTGCCGGTTCCGCCAAGAGCGTGCTGATCATCCTCAAGCAGTCGTCCCGGTCGTTCGTGGACAAGCTGGACTTCATCACCTCCGTCGGCCACGGCGAGGGCGGCGATTCGCGCAAGCGCCTGGGCCTGCCGGGCGCCGGTCCTGTCGGCATCATTACCGACCTGTGCATCATGGAGCCGGAAGAGGGCACCCATGAATTTGTGGTCACCGCGCTGCACCCTGGCGTCACCCGCGAGCAAGTGGTGGCCGCCACGGGTTGGGCGATCCGCTTTGCCGACCAGGTCAGCACCACTGCCGAACCGACTGACATCGAACTGACCGCCCTGCGTGACCTCGAAGCCCGCACGGCCGCCGCCCATGGCCAAGCACCCGGAGAAGCCTGATGCGCGACGTGTTTATCTGTGATGCCATCCGCACGCCCATCGGCCGGTTTGGCGGTGGCCTGGCCACGGTGCGTGCCGACGACCTGGCGGCGCTGCCGATCAAGGCGCTGATGGAACGCAACCCGTCGGTGGACTGGCGTGCGGTGGACGAGGTGTTCCTCGGCTGCGCCAACCAGGCCGGCGAAGACAACCGCAACGTTGCGCGCATGGCGCTGTTGCTGGCGGGCCTGCCCGAGACTATTCCGGGCGTGACCCTCAACCGGTTGTGCGCCTCGGGCATGGACGCCATCGGCACCGCGTTTCGCGCCATCGCCAGCGGCGAAATGGAGCTGACGATTGCCGGCGGCGTCGAGTCGATGTCCCGTGCACCGTTCGTGATGGGCAAGGCCGATGCGGCGTTTTCGCGCAACATGAAGCTGGAAGACACCACCATCGGCTGGCGTTTTATCAACCCGCTGATGAAGGAACAATACGGCGTGGATGCAATGCCGCAGACCGCCGATAACGTCGCCGACGATTACCAAGTGTCCCGCGCCGATCAGGACGCCTTCGCCCTGCGCAGCCAGCAACGCACGGCAGCCGCCCAGGCTGCCGGTTACTTTGCCGAAGAAATCGTGCCGGTGCGGGTCGCCCATAAAAAAGGCGAAACCGTGGTGGCGCACGATGAGCATCCACGGGACACCACCCTTGAAGCCCTGACCAAGCTCAAGCCGGTCAACGGCCCTGACAAAACTGTCACCGCTGGTAATGCTTCGGGTGTGAATGATGGCGCCGCCGCGCTGATCCTGGCGTCCGCCGAAGCGGTCAAGAAACACGGCCTCACCGCCCGTGCCCGCGTGTTGGGCATGGCCAGCGCCGGTGTCGCCCCGCGTGTGATGGGCATCGGCCCGGTGCCGGCGGTGCGCAAACTGGTGGAGCGCCTGGGGTTGGCGGTCACCGATTTTGACGTGATCGAACTCAACGAAGCCTTCGCCAGCCAAGGCCTGGCGGTGCTGCGTGAATTGGGGATCGCCGACGACGCGCCCCAGGTCAATCCGAACGGTGGCGCCATCGCCCTTGGGCATCCGCTGGGCATGAGCGGTGCACGGTTGGTCCTGACAGCCCTGCATCAGTTGGAAAAAACCGGTGGCCGTAAAGGCCTGGCGACCATGTGTGTCGGCGTCGGCCAAGGCTTGGCCCTGGCGATTGAACGCATCTAATAAGAGAGGACTGCTCCATGAGTGACAAGCCCGGTTACCGGCGCCCGCAAGCGGGCACTCAACCTGATTACCTGCACCCGGCCTACCAGTCGACGAACCTGCGTTCGCCGTCCCAGCCGCTGGTGTTCCTGCCCCATTCCTTGTCGGAAATCACCGGCCCGACCATCGGTGCCGAGCGGATCAACGAGAAGGACAACGACCTCACCGCGCAACATGAAGGCGAGCCACAGGGCGAGCGCATCATTATTCATGGTCGCGTGCTGGACGAAAACGGTTTGCCGGTGCCGGGCATCCTCGTGGAGATCTGGCAGGCCAACGCCGCCGGTCGCTACAACCACAAGCGCGATGTGCACGACGCGCCGCTGGACCCGAATTTCACCGGCACCGGCCGCACCGTCACCGACGCCGATGGCTGGTACCAGTTCCAGACCATCAAGCCCGGCGCCTACCCGTGGGGCAACCATCACAACGCATGGCGCCCGGCGCATATCCACTTTTCGCTGTTTGGCCCGAGTGTGCTGACGCGGTTGGTCACGCAGATGTATTTCCCCGGCGACCCGTTGCTGGAATACGACCCGATCTACAACTGCGTGCCGGACACTTCGGCCAAGCAGCGCTTGATCGCCAGCTTCGACCTGGAAAAAACCATTCCTTCCTATGCCCTCGGCTACCGCTGGGACATCGTCCTGCGCGGCCGCGACGCCACGCCGATGGAGAAATGAGATGAGCCTTTACGCAACCACGTCCCACACCGTCGGGCCGTATTACCACATCGGCCTGACCTGGCTGAACCGCGAAGACCTGACCGTCGCCGCCACCCTTGGCGAGCGCGTGGCGATCAGCGGGCAAGTGGTGGATGGCAACGGTGATGTGGTCAACGACGCCATGCTCGAAGTCTGGCAGGCCAATGCCGCCGGCAAGTACGACCATCCGGAAGATGAGCAGGACAAGGCCGTCGACCCTAACTTTGAAGGGTTTGGCCGGGTGCCGGTGGACGCCGAAGGGCGCTTCCGGTTTACCACCATCAAGCCGGGGGCTGTTCCGGGCCTGAAAGGCACGACCCAGGCACCGCATTTGGTGGTGCTGGTGTTTGCGCGAGGCTTGGTGAAGCACTTGCTGACGCGGATTTATTTTGACGGTGAGGTGCTCAATGGCGATGACGCGCTGCTGGCATGTGTGCCCGCCGAGCGGCGTAGCACCTTGATTGCCAGGCAGGATGAGCAGGGCGTGTATCAGTGGAATGTGATTTTGCAGGGGACGGATAAGGAGACGGTGTTTTTTGATTATTGAGTAAGGCTTGGGGGCCTCTTCGGGGGCAAGCCCCCTCCCACAGTTGATCGAGTTGTCTGAGCCTTACTCGGTTAAATGTGGGAGGGGGCTTGCCCCCGATAGGGCCGGTTCAGGCAACCCATTATCCAAATGTCTGCTTGCGGAACATGGTTGTTGCAAAGTATGTCTAGGCTATAACCGTTCCCACTGAGTGAAAAATCATGACAACAACCACCAGTCACTACACCGGAGAAGAACGCAGCAAACGGATCTTCGCGATTGTCGGTGCCTCCTCCGGCAACCTGGTCGAATGGTTCGACTTCTACGTCTACGCCTTCTGCGCCATTTACTTCGCCCCGGCGTTTTTCCCCTCGGACGACCCCACGGTCCAACTGCTCAACACCGCCGGCGTATTCGCCGCCGGGTTCCTGATGCGCCCCATCGGCGGCTGGCTGTTTGGCCGGGTGGCCGATAAACACGGTCGCAAAAATTCGATGATGATTTCGGTGCTGATGATGTGCGCCGGCTCGCTGGTCATCGCCTTCCTGCCCACCTACAAAGACATCGGCGCCTGGGCCCCGGCGTTGCTGCTGGTGGCGCGGTTGTTCCAGGGTTTGTCGGTGGGTGGCGAGTACGGCACCACCGCAACCTATATGAGTGAAGTCGCCCTCAAGGGCCAGCGCGGTTTCTTCGCCTCGTTCCAATACGTCACCCTGATCGGCGGGCAACTGCTGGCGGTGTTGGTGGTGGTGATCCTGCAACAGATCCTCACCGAAGAAGAATTGCGCGCCTGGGGCTGGCGGATTCCGTTCGTGATCGGCGCGATTGCGGCGGTGATTTCGCTGTTGCTGCGTCGCACCCTCAAGGAAACCACCAGCGAGGAAATGCGCCAGGACAAGGACGCCGGCAGCATCGCTGCGCTGTTTCGCAACCATAAAGCGGCGTTTATCACCGTGCTCGGCTACACCGCCGGCGGCTCGCTGATTTTCTACACGTTCACCACCTACATGCAGAAGTACCTGGTGAACACCGCCGGGATGCACGCCAAGACCGCCAGCTACATCATGACCGGCGCGCTGTTTGTGTACATGTGCATGCAGCCGCTGTTCGGCATGCTCTCGGACAAGATCGGTCGACGCAACTCGATGCTCTGGTTTGGCGCCCTCGGTACTCTGTGCACCGTGCCGATCCTTTTGACCCTGAAAACCGTGACCAGCCCGTTCCTGGCGTTTGTGCTGATTTCCCTGGCGTTGGCTATCGTGAGCTTCTACACCTCGATCAGCGGCCTGGTGAAAGCGGAAATGTTCCCGCCCCATGTGCGTGCCTTGGGCGTAGGCCTGGCCTATGCGGTGGCCAATGCGATCTTCGGCGGCTCGGCGGAATACGTGGCCTTGGGTCTGAAATCCATGGGCATGGAAAACACCTTTTATTGGTACGTCACAGGCATGATGGCCGTGGCTTTCCTGTTCAGCTTGCGTCTGCCGAAACAGGCGGAGTACTTGCACCACGATTTGTAAGGAATGCGTTATGACACTGCGCACCAGCAATCAGCTGTTCGACGCTTACTTCACGGCTGACAGCATGGCCGAGGTGTTCTGCGACCAGGGGCGCTTGCAGGGCATGTTGGATTTTGAGGCAGGTTTGGCCCGCGCCGAGGCGCGGGTCGGGTTGATTCCCCAGGCCGCCGTTGCACCGATTGCCCAGGCATGCCTGGCGTCGTTGTACGACGTGGACGCGCTTGGCGTGGCGATTGCCACCGCAGGCAATTCGGCGATTCCGTTGGTCAAGGCGCTGGGTAAGTTGATCGCCAGCGAAGATGCCGGGGCCGAACGCTACGTGCATCTGGGCGCGACCAGCCAGGATGTGATGGACACCGGGCTGGTGCTGCAATTGCGGCGCGCACTGGTGTTGATCGAAACCGACCTTGCTCGCTTGGGGGATGTACTCGCCGCCCAGGCCCAGCGTTATGCGACCACACCGATGGCCGGGCGTACCTGGCTGCAGCACGCAACGCCCGTGACGTTGGGCATGAAAATCGCCGGTTGGCTGGGCGCCGTGACGCGCAGTCGTCAACGTCTTACCGAGCTGAAACCGCGTCTGTTGGTGCTGCAATTCGGCGGCGCCTCCGGCACCTTGGCCGCACTCGGTGAGCAGGCGATGCCGGTGGCCGAGGCGTTGGCGGCTGAGCTGCAACTGACCTTGCCCGAACAGCCCTGGCACACTCAGCGTGATCGCCTGGTGGAGTTCGCCAGCGTGCTGGGGTTGATCGCCGGCAGCCTCGGCAAGCTGGGCCGCGACATCAGCCTGTTGATGCAGACCGAAGCGGCGGAAGTGTTCGAACCGTCGGCGCCGGGCAAGGGTGGCTCGTCGACTATGCCGCACAAACGCAATCCAGTCGGCGCTGCGGTGCTGATCAGTACGGCCACCCGCGTGCCTGGGTTGGTCGCGACGATGTTCAGCGCGATGCCCCAGGAGCATGAGCGCAGCCTGGGCTTGTGGCATGCCGAATGGGAAACCTTGCCGGAGATCTGCCGGTTGGTCTCCGGCGCCTTGCAACAGGCGCTGCAGGTGAGCGAGGGGTTGGAAGTCGACCCCGAGCGCATGAAGCACAATCTCGACCTGACCCAGGGCCTGGTCCTGGCCGAAGCCGTCAGCATCGTGCTTGCCCAGCGCCTGGGCCGCGAAACCGCACACCATTTGCTGGAGCAGTGCTGCAAGCGAGCAGTCGCCGAAGGGCGCCATCTACGCGCCGTATTGGCCGACGAACCGCAGGTCAGCGCCGAGCTGTCTGCACCCGAACTCGACCGCCTGCTCGACCCGGCCCACTATTTGGGCCAGGCGCACACTTGGGTCACCCGTGCTGTCACCGAACATTTTGAACTGACTGCCTGAGGAGGCCGCCATGCCATTTGCACAACTCGCCGAGGGCGACCTGCATTACCAACTCGATGGCCCCGTGGACGCGCCAGTATTGGTGCTGTCCAACTCGTTGGGCACTGACCTGCATATGTGGGACATCCAGATTCCGGCCTTCACCCAGCATTTTCGCGTATTGCGTTTCGATACCCGTGGCCATGGCAAATCCCTGGTTACCAAGGGCCCCTACAGCATCGAACAGCTCGGCCGTGATGTGCTGGCGCTGTTGGACGCACTGGATATTCAACGCGCGCATTTTTGCGGCCTGTCCATGGGCGGCCTGATTGGCCAATGGCTGGGCATCAACGCCGGTGAGCGTTTGCAGAGCCTGGTGGTGTGCAACACCGCGGCCAAGATCGGCACGCCGGAGATCTGGAACCCGCGCATCGAGATGGTGTTGCGCGACGGTGCAGCGGCGATGGTGGCCTTGCGTGATGCCTCCATTGCGCGCTGGTTCACCGCTGACTTCGCAGCGGCCAACCCGCACCAGGCCCAGCAGATCACCGACATGCTCGCGTCCACTTCGCCCGAGGGTTATGCGGCCAACTGCGGCGCCGTGCGGGATGCGGATTTCCGTGAGCAACTGCGCACGATCAAAGTGCCGACCCTGGTGATTGCCGGCACCGAAGATGCCGTCACACCGCCAGAGGGTGGCCGCTTTATTCAGACCCATGTGAGGGGTGCCGAGTACGCTGAGTTCTATGCGGCGCACCTGTCCAACGTTCAGGCCGGTGCTGCATTCAGCGACCGTGTGATTGAATTTTTGCTGGCCCGTTGAGGAGCTTTTTGTGGAAGAGAAACAACGTTACGCCGAGGGGCTGCAAGTACGCCGCGACGTGCTGGGCGACGCGCATGTCGACCGTAGCCTCAATGCCCTGACCGAGTTCAACAGCGAATTCCAGGAAATGATCACCCGCCACGCCTGGGGTGACATCTGGACCCGTCCGGGCCTGTCTCGGCACACCCGCAGCCTGATCACCATTGCCATGCTGATCGGCATGAACCGCGCCGAAGAACTCAAGCTGCACCTGCGCGCCGCTGCCAACAATGGCGTGACCCGTGCCGAGATCAAGGAAGTGCTGATGCAGAGCGCGATCTACTGCGGGATCCCGGCGGCGAATGCCACCTTCCACCTGGCTGAATCCGTGTGGGACGAGCTGGGCGTTGAGTCCCGCCAACCCGACTAGATTTGAACTGCGCTCAAAATGTGGGAGGGGGCTCCCACCTGTTTGATTTCACAAGGCTTCAAGTTTCAGTGGGAATCAGCATCCCACACCCAGTTCCATACCCCCGGCAGGTGCACGGCTTCACTCACATCCTTGACCGTCCGCGCCAGCGCCGCACGCTGCAGCGCATCATGGTCGGTATAGAACGGCTCGGCGGCGGTCTTCATGCCGGTGACCTGGGCACTGTCCAGCAGGATCTGCAGGTATTCCTGCATATGCCGCGCGGTGTAGCGGTTGATGTCGTGGAAGGTCACCACCACCGGTATCACCCCATCTACCGTTGGCAACTCGCCCAATGCAATGCGCTCGCGCACCACCGACAGTTGCCGATACAGGTTGGCGCGGCGGCGTGGGCTGCCGTTGAAGCCCCAGATCTTGCCGTCATTGGCGCTCAAGTCCGTCAGCAGTACGTGCAGGCCGTGGCGCTGGTAGGCGGCGAAGGTGCGGCGGTCGTAGTTCCAGAACGGCGGGCGCACCAGCACCGGTGGCGCGCCGGTGATCGCGGCGATATCGGCAGAACCCTGGGCGAGGGTGCTTTCCAGTTCGGCGTTGTTCAGCCAGCGATGGTTGGTATGAAACGCCGTGGCTGTGTGGAAGGCCAGAATATGCCCGCCCGCGTACTCACGTTCCATGGTCTTGCGACCCCGTGAACTGCCGCCGGAACGGGCCGCCTCGGTCTGCAAAAAGAACACCGCCTTGATCCCCGGCAACACCGGGTTGTGCGCCAGGTCGGCCACCACCGAACGGCTCGGGTTGTTGTAGCCCGAGGCACTGGGACCGTCATCGAAGGTCAGCAGGAAACGGATCGGCGCTTGGCTTTGCAGGCGCTGCTCAGTCTGGGGCGTCAGGGCGACGGGCGCGCCGATGCAGCCACTGAGGCTCACGGCCAGGGCCAGCACGGCCGATGCGATGGCGAAGGATTTCATGGTGTATGCGGGCTCGAAAAAGAGGCCGCTGCTGGGCGGATCAGCAGCGGCAGGCGCGCACCATACAGCAAGTGCGACGCTGGATTACAGCAGACTTATCGGGTAACTGACGATCAACCGGTTTTCGTCAAACTCGTTGTTGCTGTAGTCGCGGCGCATGCTGGAGTTGCGCCAGCGCATCGTCAGGTTTTTCAGGCTGCCGCTTTGCACGGTGTAGCCCAATTCGCTTTCGCGACCCCATTCCTTGCCATCGGTGATGGTGCCGGTGTGCACGTTGCTGCCGCTGATATAGCGGTTCATCAAGGTCAGGCCCGGCACACCGAGGGCGGCGAAGTTGTAGTCGTGGCGCAGTTGCCAGGATCTTTCCTGGGCGTTGTCGTAGCTGGAGTTATAGCTGTCGTTGGCCAGGGTGCCGCCGCTGGTGCCGTTGACGCGCATCCAGGCGTTGTTGCCGGTGAGTTTTTGCAGGCCGACATAGAAGGTGTTGCCGCCGTACTTGGCAGAGAACAGGCCGGACCAGGTCTTGTTGTCCAACTCGCCAGCGCGGGCACTGCCGTCGTCCTTGCCGTAGAAGAACCCGAGGTTGGCGCCCAGGGTCCAGTCACCGAGGGGCTGGCTGTGGGTCAGGTTGACGTATTGTTGGCTGTAGATGTCCTTGAGCTGGGCATTCCACAGGCCGACCTGGGTGCGTTTGTCGTTGAACGTATATTCGCCGCCCTGGAAGTTGAAGCGGTCAGAGGTGAAGGCGGCTTTGCCGGTCATCGACAGGTCGGTCATGCTGCTGTCGTCACGCGGGCTGTTGGCGCGGAATTGGCCGCCGTAGAGGGTCAGTCCGTCGATTTCCCTGGACGTGATCTGCCCGCCACGCAGGGTTTGCGGCAGGGAACGGCCGTCGTCCGAGCGCAGGATCGGCAGCACCGGCATCCACTCGCCGACCTTGACTTCGGTCTTCGAAATACGGGCCTTGAACGCCACACCGAGGCGCCCGAACTCATCCGCCGGCCGGCCGTCGCGATCCAACGGCAACAGCTGTGTGCCACCGGTGCCGCGCCCGCCATCGAGCTTCAACGAATACAGCCCCAGCACATCCACACCGAACCCAACCGTGCCCTGGGTAAAGCCGGACTTGGCGTCAAGGATGAAACTCTGCGTCCACTCCTGCGCGCCGCCCTGGGTCTTGGTCGGGTTGGTGAAATTGCGGTTGATAAAGAAATTGCGCAAGTTGAGGTTGGCGCTGGCGTCTTCCAGGAAGCCGTGCTCTTCGGCGACGACGGGAATTGCCAGGCTGGCGACAGCGGTGGCCAGCAAGAGCTGGCAGGGACGGAACGTGCTCATGGCGTTGGACCTGTTGTTATTGGGGTTATGCAGGTGGCGGCCATGGTGCGGGGCGGTACGGGGGCGATGAAAGTGGGGGTGGGCGGGTTTTGGGCGGTGATCGAACGACTTTGAGCGGATAAACGCTTGGGATAGATTGCCCGTGTGAGCACACAGGCCGTCCATGAAATTGACAATCATGGACGGCATTTATGACGCCAGCGAATGACTACAGCGCCTTTCCCTCAGCGCCACGATCCATTGTCGAGTTGCTCAAGTTGCCGGGTCAGTTCACTGCGGGCTTCACGGATGCGGCGTTCGTCCTGGGTGTCGAGGATCTGCTGGAACTGCGCGGCCCAGTGGCCGAGCTGCTCGCGCAGCTCGCCGAGGTTTTCCTGATAGAGCCGTTCGAGGCGCGCAGTCAGCACCGTGTTGACCTGCTGATCGCGTGGGTGAACCTTCAACTGCGCCAGCGCTTGCAGGCGTTGCTGAATCTCTTGCGGGCTGAGCACGCCGGGGTTGTTCTCGATCACCAGGGAGTGCTGCTCGCCGGTCAGCGGGATGCTCACCTGGGCTTCCAGCAGACCGTTGTTGTCGTAGGTGAAGCGCACATCCAGCGAGACTTCACCGGCCTTGCGCTTGGGCACCGCGATGTCCAGTTGGCCCAGTTCGATGTTGTCTTTCACCAGGCGGCTTTCGCCTTGGTAGATTTTCAGCAGCACCTGGCTCTGGTTGTCGTGCAGTGTCACTACGCTTTTTACCCGACTCACCGGCACGCTGCTGTTGCGTTCGATCAACGGCAGGTAATGGCCGCTTTCGATATGGCCGCCGTATTGGTTCGAGGTTTCGATGCCCAAGGTGTAGGGGCACACGTCGGTCAGCACCACTTCTTCAAGCGCGGCGGAACGGGCTTTGAGCGCCGCCTGGATCGCCGCGCCGTGGGCGACCACCTGGTCGGGGTCAAGGCTGATGGACGGAAAGCGCCCGAACAACCCGGCGGCGAGTTTGCGCACCAGCGGCATGCGTGTGGTGCCGCCCACCAGCAGGATTTCATCGAGGTCGCTGACGCGAATCCGCGCATCGCGCAGGGCGCGTTCAATCGGGGCGCGCAGGCGTTCCAGCAGTGGCGTGTAGAGCTTGGCCATGTCCTGTTGGGTGATGGTCTGCACCCATTGCAGGCCATCGACCCGCAGGGCGAACTCGGCGCTGTCGTCCTGGCCGAGGGCCTTGCGCACGCGCTCGGCTTCGCGGCGCAGGGCTTGCAGCACACTGTTGGTGGGCGGAAAACCGGCGCTGTTGCGCTGGCTCTCGACGAAGTGTTCCAGCAGCAAGGTGTCGAAGTCTTCGCCACCGAGGAAGTTGTCGCCGGCGCTGGCGCGCACTTCCATCACCCCGTCGAACAGCTCGATGATCGACACGTCAAAGGTGCCGCCGCCGAGGTCGAAGACCAGGAACGAGGTTTCTTTGTCGCGCTGATGCAGGCCGTAGGCGAGGGCGGCGGCGGTGGGTTCGTTGATCAGTTTTTCAACGTTGAGCCCCGCCAGTTCACCGGCGATGCGCGTGGCTTTGCGTTGGCCGTCGCTGAAGTAGGCCGGCACGCTGATCACGGCTTCGGTGACGGTATGGCCGTAGGTGCGCTCGATGTCTTCCTTGAGGCTCTTGAGCACCAGCGCCGAGAGTTCTTCGGGGCGGAACGAGCGATCACCCAGGCGCACCTCAGTGGCGCTGCCCATGTAGCGCTTGAACAGCGACGTGGTCAGGTGCGGGTGGGTGTGCAGGCGCTCTTTGGCGGCCTGGCCGACCAGGATACGGCCTTGATCATCCAGCCCGACCACGCTTGGGGTCAGCAACTGGCCAAGGGCATTGGGCACCAGTTCGGCGGCGTCGCCGCGCCAGACGGCGGCGAGGCTGTTGGTGGTTCCCAGGTCGATTCCTACGATCATTACGACAAGCTCCCTCTGTGGTCTGTAAGAATCTGTGACCAATTTTACCCTGAAAGGTTGAAGCGAAAGCAAGGGCACAGGGCGTTTTGTGGTGAGCCCGCTCACCACTATGGACATAAAAAAACCGCCTCCTGTAAGGGAGGCGGTTTTTTCTTTACTGCAGCGTGATCAGAACAACTTCAACGCCGGCGCTTCTTCTTTCAACGGCTCATTCTTTGCCGTCTGCTCGTTCCAGCCACCGCCGAGGGCCTTGTACAGGGTGACCTCGCTGGTCAACTGTGCCAGGCGGTCGGTGATCAGCGATTGCTGGGCACTGAACAACTGGCGCTGGGCGTCGAGGAAGGTCAGGTTGCTGTCGACACCAATACGGTAGCGACGCTCAGCCAGGCGGTAGTAATCCTGGTTGGCCTCGACGAAACCGCGCTGGGCGTCCAGTTGCTGCTTGTAGGTCTCACGTGCGGCGAGGCCGTCGGAGACTTCCTGGAAGCCGGTCTGGATGGCCTTCTCGTAGTTCGCCACGTTGATCTCTTTCTGGATCTTCGAGTAGTCCAGGCTGGCGCGCAGGCTACCGGCGTTGAAGATCGGGATGTTGATCTGCGGTGCAAACGACCAGGTGCCCGAACCGCCTTTGAACAGACCGCCCAAGGTTGGGCTGGCGGTGCCAGCACTGGCCGTCAGGGTGATGCTCGGGAAGAACGCGGCACGGGCCGCGCCGATGTTGGCGTTGGCCGCCTTGAGGTTGTACTCGGCCTGCACGATGTCAGGACGACGTTGCAGCAGGTCCGATGGCAGCCCGGCCGGCACGTCGCTGAGCAGGTCATCCGACAGCGGCTGGCTGGCGATATTCGCCGGCAGGCCGGTGCCCAGCAGCAGGGTCAGGTTGTTTTCGTCCTGGGCCACCTGGCGGGTGTAACGCGCCAGTTGCACGCGGGCGTTTTCCACCGAGGTGCGCGCCTGGCTCAGGTCAAGTGCGGAGGCGACGCCGACTTCGTTGCTGCGCGAGGTCAGTTTGAAGCTCTGCTCGAACGCGCCCAGGGTGTCCTGGGTGAGCTTGAGCAGCTCCTTGTCGGCCTGCCAGGTCAGGTAGGCGTTGGCCACACTGGCTACCAGGCTGATCTGGGTGCTGCGGCGCGCTTCTTCGGTAGCGAAGTATTTCTGCAGCGCTTCTTCACTCAGGCTGCGGACACGCCCGAACAGGTCCAGCTCGTAGGAGCTGATCCCCAAGCCTGCCGAGTACTGGCTGGCGATGGTCGCCTCACCGGTCTGCGACAGCTTGGCCGGTGTACGCGAACGGCTGCCGCTGCCCGTGGCCGAGACGGCCGGGAACAGGTCGGCGCGCTGGATCTGGTACTGCGCGGCATAGGCATCGATGTTCAGCGCCGCAACGCGCAGGTCACGGTTGTTTTCCAGCGCGGTCTTGATCAGCTGTTGCAGGGCCGGGTCATGGAAAAACTGCCTCCAGCCTTGCTCGGCAGCCGCCTGGTTCGGCGCCTGGGCTGGCGAATACGCCGGCCCCTGCGGGAACTGTGCCGCCACCGGCGCATCGGGGCGCTGGTAGTCAGGTATCAGCGAGCAGCCACTGAGCACGAAGGCGGTGACGGCTAGGGAAAGTAGCGACTTGCTCATTGGCCAGCCTCTTTAGGAGTTTGCTTAGGTTCAGTCTTTTTACGCTCGCCCGCGGCGGACACGGTTGCAAAGAACAGTGGCACCCAGAAGATCGCCAGGACAGTGGCCGTGATCATACCGCCAATCACGCCGGTACCGATGGCGTGCTGGCTGCCTGAACCGGCGCCCGAGGAGATCGCCAGCGGCAGTACGCCGAGGACGAACGCCATGGAGGTCATGATGATCGGGCGCAGACGCATGCGGGAGGCTTCGATGGCCGACTCGACAATGCCCTTGCCTTGTTCATGCAGCTCTTTGGCGAACTCGACGATCAGGATGGCGTTTTTCGCCGCCAGGCCCACCGTCACCAGCAAGCCCACCTGGAAGAACACGTCGTTGGACAAGCCGCGCATGCTGGTGGCGATCAACGCACCCACCACACCCAACGGCACCACGAGGACAACTGCAATCGGGATCGACCAGCTTTCGTACAGGGCCGCGAGGCACAGGAACACCACCAGCAGCGACAAGGCGTACAACGCAGGTGCCTGGGAGCCGGACAGACGTTCTTCGTACGACAGGCCCGTCCAGGCATAGCCCACGCCCGCCGGCAGTTGCTTGGCGATGCGTTCGACTTCAGCCATGGCATCACCGGTGCTGTAGCCCGGAGCCGGGGTACCGAGGATTTCCATCGCCGCTACACCGTTGTAGCGCGAGAGCTTCGGCGAACCGTAGATCCACTTGCCCGACGAGATAGCCGACAACGGCACCATCTTCCCGGAGTCGCTGCGCACGAACCACTTGTTCAGGTCTTCAGGGGACATACGGCCAGCGGCCTCACCCTGCACGTACACCTTCTTCACGCGACCACGGTCGATGAAGTCGTTGACGTAGCTGCCACCCAGGGCAATCGCCAGGGTCTGGTTGATGCTCGACAGCGTAATGCCTTGGGCACTGGCCTTCTCGTCGTCGACGGTGAGCTCGTACTGCGGCTCATCGTTCACGCCGTTGGGGCGTACACCGGCCAGGATCTTGCTCTGGGCCGCCATGCCGAGGAACTGGTTACGCGCCTCCATCAGCTTCTCGTGGCCGACACCGCCCTGGTCTTGCAGGAACACGTCGAAACCGGTGGCGTTACCCAATTCCAGAACCGAAGGCGGCACGATGGCGAAGACCATGGCGTCCTTGAATGCCCCGAAGAAGTAACCCTGGGCACGCTTGGCCACTTCGAATACCGACTGCGAAGCGTCGCGCTCATCCCATGGCTTGAGCATCACGAACGCAAGGCCCGAGCTCTGGCCACGGCCGGCGAAGTTGAAACCGTTGACGGTAAATACCGATTTCACAGCCTTGCCTTCGCCTGGCTCGCCTTCCTTGTCGTTGAGCAGGAAGGCACGCATGTCGTCGATGACTTTTTGCGTACGTTCAGCCGACGAACCGACCGGCGTCTGCACCTGGGCAAAGATCACACCCTGGTCTTCCTCGGGCAGGAACGCGCTTGGAATCCGGGTGAACAACCAGATCATGCCGACGACGATGATCAGGTACACAAAGAACGCAGGGAATTTGTGCTTGATCATGTTGCCCACGCCGCGCTCGTAGCTGATGACGCCACGGTCGAAGGTGCGGTTGAACCAGCCGAAGAAACCACGCTTGGGTTGGCCGTGTTTCTCGGGATCGATGGGCTTGAGCATGGTGGCGCAGAGCGCCGGGGTGAAGATCAGGGCAACCAGTACCGACAACGCCATGGCCGAAACGATGGTGATGGAGAACTGTTTGTAGATCACACCGGTGGAACCACCGAAGAACGCCATCGGCAACAGTACCGCCGACAGCACCAGGGCAATACCCACCAGGGCGCCCTGGATCTGGCCCATGGACTTGACCGTCGCCTCTTTCGGCGACAGGTGTTCCTCGGCCATGACCCGCTCGACGTTTTCCACCACGACGATGGCATCGTCCACCAGCAAGCCGATGGCGAGGATCATGCCGAACATGGTCAAGGTGTTGATGGTGAAACCGAACGCCGCCAGGATCCCGAAGGTGCCCAGCAATACCACCGGTACGGTCATGGTGGTGATGATGGTGGCGCGGAAGTTCTGCAGGAACAGGAACATCACCAGGAACACCAGCACGATCGCTTCGACCAGGGTGTGCACCACGCCGGAGATCGATTCGGTCACCACAGGGGTGGTGTCATACGGCACCACCGCCTTCATGCCTGGCGGGAAGAACGGTTCCAGGGATGCCACGGTCGCACGGATGGCCTTGGCGGTGTCCAGGGCGTTGGCGCCCGAGGCCAGCTTGATCGCCATGCCGGAAGCCGGCTTGCCGTTGAACTGTGCACTGATGCTGTAGTTCTGGCCGCCCAGTTCGATACGCGCGATGTCACGCAGACGCACCTGCGAGCCATCGGCGTTGACCTTCATCAGGATCTTGCCGAACTCTTCTGCGGTTTGCAGGCGGGTCTTGCCGATGATGGTCGCGTTCAGTTGGGTGCCGGGCAGGGCAGGCAGGCCGCCCAGTTGACCGGTGGCCACCTGTACGTTCTGTGCCGAGATGGCGGTGCTGACGTCGACCGGGGTCAACTGGTAGTTGTTCAGCTTGCCCGGGTCCAGCCAGATACGCATGGCGTACTGCGAACCGAACACCTGGAAGTCACCGACACCCGCAGTACGCGAGATCGGGTCCTGGATGTTGGACACGATGTAGTTGGAAAGGTCGTCCTTGGTCATGCTGCCGTCTTCCGACACCAGACCGATCACCATCAGGAAGTTCTTCACCGACTTGGTCACACGGATACCCTGTTGCTGCACTTCTTGCGGCAGCAGCGGGGTCGCCAGGTTCAGCTTGTTCTGCACCTGGACCTGGGCGATGTCCGGGTTGGTACCCTGGTTGAACGTCGCGGTGATGGTCATGCTGCCGTCGGAGTTACTGTCCGAGGCGACATAACGCAGGTTGTCGATACCGTTGAGCTGTTGCTCGATGACCTGCACCACGGTGTCCTGCACGGTTTGTGCGGACGCGCCTGGGTAGGTCACCTGGATGTCGATGGCGGTTGGCGCGATGGCCGGGTATTGGTTGATGGGCAACTTCAGGATCGACAGTGCCCCGACCAGCATGATCACCAGGGCAATTACCCAGGCGAAAATGGGACGGTCGATAAAAAATTTCGACATGGATTACTCCCCTTTGCCGGCAGCGGCAGCAGGAGCACCAGCGGAACCTGCGGGCTTGGCGTTGTCAGCGTCCTTGACCTTGACTTCGATGCCCGGCTTGATGAATTGCAGGCCTTCGGTGATCACGCGGTCACCGGCGTTCAGGCCTTTTTCCACCAGCCAATAGGCGCCGTCGGTACGGTTGGCCACCAGGGTGCGTTGCTCGACCTTGTTGTCCTTGTTCACTACCAGCGCGGTCGGGATGCCCTTGATGTCACGGGTCACGCCTTGCTGCGGTGCCAGGATCGCCTTGCTGTTCACACCGGCTTGTAGTTGGGCGTGAACAAACATGCCCGGCAGCAGGGTGTGGTCAGGGTTGGGGAACACAGCGCGCAGGGTCACGGAACCGGTGGTCTGGTCGACCGACACTTCGGAGAACTCAAGTTTGCCTTCCTGACCGTAGTCGGTGCCGTCTTCCAGGGTCAGCTTGACCTTGGCGGCATTGGCGCCGGCTTTTTCCAGTTGGCCGCTTTCCAGGTCGCGGCGCAGTTTCAGCATTTCAGCGGAAGACTGCGTGACGTCGACGTAGATCGGGTCCAGTTGCTGGATTACGGCCATGGCATCGGCCTGGCCATTGCTGACCAGCGCGCCTTCGGTGACGGCAGAACGGCCGATACGCCCGGAAATCGGCGCGTAGACCTTGGTGTAGCGCACGTTGATCTGGGCGGTTTGAACGTTTGCTTCGGCAGTCATGCGGTTAGCGACGGCGGTGTCGTATTCCTGACGGCTGACGGCTTGTTCATCCACCAACTGTTTGTAGCGATCGGTGATCGACTTGGTCTGGGTCAGCGTCGCTTGTGCGCTTTTGAGCGTGGCTTCATAGACCGACGGGTCGATCTGGTAAAGCTGCTGGCCTTCCTTCACGTCGGCGCCTTCTTTGTACAGGCGCTTGAGGATGATGCCATTGACCTGAGGACGAACTTCCGCGATGCGGTAGGCGGTGGTGCGGCCTGGCAGCTCGGACGTCAGGGTATAGGCTTGCGGTTGAATGGTGACCACGCCGACCTGAGGGGTTTGAGCGGGCGGAGCCGCTTCTTCCTTTTTACATCCGCTGAGCAGCGATGCCAGGGCGACGGCAGTGACCAGAGCGGTAACAGCTGGCTTAAGTTGCATGAAGATCCTCGGGTCAGGCGCGCAGGGTGCGCACAAGAAGGGTGGAAGGGTAAAAAACAAGCCGTGAGTGGATAAGTAGCTTGCTACGCAATATACTTACGTTCATGGTTGTTTGTAAACTCTTGACAGGCTGCGTGGAATGTTGACAAAGCAACGCCCGAAGCCTCGATTCCATTACGTTCGGCACCCATGACGGTGTCGTCCCACAAATATTCAGATGATCGTTCGCGTCTATTAACGTTGCGTTAACGATAGTCTCAAGTGTCCTGATTGAGGTTCTACTGCCATGGTTCGTCGCACTAAAGAGGAAGCTCAAGAAACGCGCAGCCAAATTCTTCAAGCCGCCGAGCAAGCCTTTTACGATCGCGGCGTTGCACGCACGACGCTGGCGGACATCGCCGCGCTGGCCGGTGTGACGCGGGGCGCTATTTACTGGCACTTCAGCAACAAATCCGATCTGTTGCAGGCGCTGCTCGACACCTTGCATGAGCCGCTGGATGAATTGGCCAGGGCCAGTGAAAGCGAGGATGAACTCGACCCGCTGGGCTGCATGCGCAAGCTGCTGATTCATTTGTTTCATCAAGTGGCCCTGGACCCGAAAACCCGGCGCATCAATGAGATTTTGTTTCATAAGTGCGAATTCACCGATGAAATGTGCGACATGCGCCGCCAGCGCCAGACCCACAGCCTGGAGTGCAACCTGCGCATCGGCCTGACCCTGCGTAACGCGGTCCATCGCGGGCAACTGCCGGAAAACCTCGACACCACCCGTGGCGCCGTGTGCATTCATGCCTACATCAATGGGCTGATTGGCCAGTGGCTGTTGGTCCCCGACAGCTTCCAATTGCATCAGGAAGCGGAACGCTGGGTAGACGCAGGGCTAGACATGCTGCGTCTGAGCCCAAGCCTGCGCAATTGAAACAAAATGCGTAATTGCATCAGGGTGTGTCAACAGTAAAGCCTAAGGACAGTCAATCGTCCTTCTGCCTGATTGGTGGGGTGACTTTGTATACGGGCTGGCGGGCGGTTGATAGGTAGCCGCCTAAGTATTTTGTAGGGATTTTGTTGCGGTTCTGTGAAGTGATGTTTCCCAAGGCTACAGACAGTCAAAAACGTGGGAGGGGACTTGCCCCCGATAGCAGTGGGTCAGTCAACACCTATAGTGACTGATGCACCGCCATCGGGGGCAAGCCCCCTCCCACATTTGGTTTACAGCGCCAGCGTTGGGTAATCGATGTAGCCGACCGGGCCCTTGCCGTAGAAGGTGTCCGGACGTGCTTCGTTCAGCGGCGCATCGGCCTTCAAGCGTGCCGGCAGGTCCGGGTTGGCAATGAACGGCACACCCCAGGCCACCGCATCCGCTTTACCTTCGGCCAGCCACGCATTGGCCCTGTCCTTGGTAAAGCGTTCGTTGGCGATGTACACGCCGCCGAAAGCTTTCTTCAGTTGTGGACCGAGGCTGTCCGCGCCTTCCTTTTCACGTGAGCAGATAAACGCGATGCCACGTTTGCCCAATTCGCTGGCGACGTAGGTGAAGGTTTCTGCCAGGTTATCGTCGCCCATGTCATGGGAATCGGCACGC
This sequence comes from Pseudomonas sp. SR18, assembly GCF_023701505.1. Lineage (NCBI taxonomy): Bacteria > Pseudomonadati > Pseudomonadota > Gammaproteobacteria > Pseudomonadales > Pseudomonadaceae > Pseudomonas > Pseudomonas sp. SR18. Next base: position 161,151 of record NZ_JAMQAU010000010.1, read on the forward strand.
GGTGCCAAATGCACGCCCACACGGCCGGCGCCCCAGACTTCGATGGCCGCGTCGGTCACTTCCAGCAGCAGGCGTGCACGGTTTTCCAGGGAGCCGCCGTACTGGTCGGTGCGCTTGTTGGTGCTGCTCTGAAGGAACTGGTCGAGCAGGTAACCGTTGGCGCCGTGGATTTCTACGCCGTCGAAGCCGGCGGCCTTGGCGTTCTCGGCACCGGTGCGGTAGGCGTCGACGATGTCGGCGATTTCTGCAGTTTCCAGGGCGCGCGGGGTCGGGTAGTCAGCCAGTGGGCGTACCAGGCTGACGTGGCCCTTGGGCTGGATCGCGCTCGGTGCCACCGGCGTTTCGCCGTTCAGGTAGGACTCGTGGGAGATGCGGCCCACATGCCAGAGTTGCAGGAAGATCTTGCCGCCCGCGCCATGAATCGCCTTGGTGACGTTGGCCCAGCCACGCACCTGGTCGTTGGACCAGATGCCTGGGGTGTCCGGGTAGCCCACGCCCAGCGGCGTCACGGAGGTGGCTTCGCTGAGGATCAGCCCGGCGGACGCACGTTGCACGTAGTACTCGGCCATCAGCGCGTTGGGTACGCGGCCTTCATCGGCACGGCAGCGGGTCAGCGGCGCCATGATGATGCGGTTCGACAGTTCCAGGTCGCCCAGTGTGATCGGATCGAAAATAGTCGTCATGGGAATACACCTTTCTCTTTGAAGTTGATCAGTTGGTCGCAGGGGCCAGGTCGGCATCGCCGCCCTGACGGAAAGTAATCAGGGTCACTACCAGCGCAAGGATCGCCAGGGCAGCTGCCGCCAATGGCACGCTGGTCAGGCCGAAGCCGTGGGCAATCACACTGCCGCCGACCCAGGCACCAAGGGCGTTGCCGATGTTGAAGGCGCCGATGTTCAAGGTGGACACCAGGTTCGGCGCGGCCTTGCCGAAGGTCACCACGTTGATCTGCAACGCAGGCACGGCAGCAAACGAAGCGGTGGCCCACAGGAACAGGGTGATTTCAGTCGGGATCACGGCGACGCTGGTCCAGGTCAGCGCCGTGGACACCACCGCCATGCTGATAAACACGCCGATCAAGGTCGCGGCCAGACGCTTGTCCGCCAGCTTGCCGCCGATGATGTTGCCCACGGTGAGGCCCAGGCCGATCAGCAACAGGGTCCAGGTCACGCCTTTGGGCGACACGCCGGTGACATCACCGAGCAGCGGCGCCACATAGGTGAAGAGGGTAAACATGGACGCGGCGAACAGCGCGGTCATGCTCAGCGACAACCAGATCCCGGCCCCTTTGAGGGCGGCCAGTTCGGCACGCATGTCGAGTTTTTCTTCGTCGCGCTTGGCCGGCAGGAAGCGGATCAGGCCGATCAACGCCACCACACCAATCACCGTCACCGCCCAGAAGGTCGAGCGCCAGCCGGCTTCCTGGCCCAGCGCAGTACCCAGCGGTACACCGAGCACATTGGCCAGGGTCAAACCGGTGAACATCAAGGCCACGGCGGACGCCCGCTTGTTGGCAGGCACCAGGTTGGCCGCCACCACCGAGCCGATCCCGAAAAACGCACCGTGGCACAACGCGGTGACCACGCGGGCAAACATCAGCACGTTGTAGTCACTGGCCAGGGCGCAGAGCAGGTTGCCGATAATAAAGATGCCCATCAACGCTACCAGCGCCGCCTTGCGTGGCAGTTTGGCGGTGGCCAGTGCCATGAAGGGCGCGCCGATGGCCACGCCCAGGGCGTAACCAGTCACCAGCCAGCCGGCGCCGGGAATCGACACACCGAGGTCCGCCGCCACATCGGGCAACAGGCCCATGATGACGAACTCGGTGGTGCCAATGGCGAAGGCGCTCAGGGCCAGGATGAGTAGCGAGAGGGGCATTTGCGTTTCCTTTGTTACAGCGCTGCGTTGTCGTCAGCGCTGAGTTCGGTGGTGAGCGCTGCGAGGAAGGCCTGGATGGTTTCCTCGTTGCGTTTGAAAAAGTGCCACTGCCCGGCCTTCTGGCTGCTGATCAAGCCCGCCCGTTGCAAGGTGGCCAGGTGGGCCGACACGGTCGACTGGGACAAGCCGCAGCGCTGGTCGATCTGCCCGGCACAGATGCCGTATTCGTGGTTGTGCAGTTGCTCGGGGAATTGCACTTTCGGGTCTTTCAGCCAGGTGAGGATGTCTCGTCGTACTGGGTGCGCCAGGGCTTTTATTATTTCGTCGAGGTCGATGGACATGGCAGGTGCTCGGTGTCGTAAAGCGTTATATCGCGATGAGGCGAACCTTAAATCGTTGCATCCCGATATACCAATATGATTTTGGTCTGAGGACAGGTCAAATCGGTATATCGGGTTATAACGATACGTTGACGGCAGTGCTAGACTGCGCGCCATGAATTATCTCGCACATCTGCACCTGGGCGGCCAACTTCCTGCACAACTGCTCGGCAGCCTCTATGGCGATTTCGTCAAAGGTCGCCTGCAAGGGCAGTTCAGCCCGCAAATCGAGTCGGCGATCCAGTTGCATCGCTCCATCGACCGCTTTACCGACAGCCACCCGCTGGTCGGCGAAGCGTTGTCGCGCTTCAGCCTTACCCGCAGGCGCTATGCGGGGATCGTCCTCGACGTGTTTTTCGATCATTGCCTGGCGCGGGATTGGGCGTTGTATGCCGATCAGCCGCTGGAGCAGTTCACTTCGCAGGTGTATCGCGTGCTCGCGGCCGAGCCGCAGTTGCCGGGGCGGCTGGCGCAGATTGCGCCCTGGATGGCAGCGGATGACTGGCTGGGTTCGTACCGTGAGTTCGAGGTGATGGAGCAGGTGTTGCGCGGGATTTCGCGGCGGCTGACGCAGCCGGAGGAGTTAGGGCAGGCGATGCAGGAATTGCGGGTGTTGTATGAGCCGCTGAGTGAAGACTTCCGGGTGTTCTACCCGGAGTTGCAAGCCTTTTCACAAGCCCAACTGATTAGTGGGGTCTAAATGTGGGAGGGGGCTTGCCCCCGATAGCTGTGGGTCAGTTATAGATGAGCTGACTGATACACCGCTATCGGAGGCAAGCCCCCTCCCACATTGGAACCGTGTTTAGCTCATATCAGGCGGCGAATGCTGGTCGAACCGCCACTTGCTCAGCCTCTGGAAGCGGCCCAAACAACGCCTTCTGCACCGCCTGCTGCGCCTGATACGCCAATGCCGCGCGTTCTTGCCCGGCGCACGCAATCGGCTTGAGCAGGTGAATCTCCACATCGCCCTGATCATTGGCGAACAACCGCATCAGGTGCGACAACAAATCGTCATCGCCAATAAACGGCGCCAGCGGGTCTACTTGCCCATCGCGCAGGTAACGAATTGCCACCGGTTGCAGCGCCACATCCGCATCGATCGCACTGGCCAGCAAGCGCCCGTGGAAGGTGCGCAGGCTACGCCCGTCGGTGGTGGTGCCCTCGGGGAACATCAGCAGCGGATGCTGTTGCTCCAGATGGCGGGTCATCTGCTTGCGGATCAACTGGCTGTCGCCCGAGCCACGGCGGATAAACAGGCTGCCGGCCTTGGCCGCCAACCATCCCGCCACCGGCCAGGTGCGCACTTCGGCCTTGGACAGGAACGACATCGGCGCCACCGCACCCAGCAGCGGAATGTCCGTCCAGGACACGTGATTACTCACCCACAGCATCGGCTGCGTCGGTAACTCACCGTGCACCGTCACGCGAAAGGGCAGGGCGTTGGTCAGCCGCGCCATAAAAAACCGCGACCAACGCTGACGCCGCACCATCGAGTTGGCGATGCCCAGCCGCTCGAACACGCCGAACACACTGGCCATGCTCAAGCCCAGCGCCACCACCACCAGCACGCGGGCGATGCGCCCGTACACGCGCAAACGGCTCATCACATGGCCGCCTTGAAGTGGCGCGCGTAACGCGGGCACAAATTATCGCGTTTGAGCAGGATGAACACGTCGGCCACCTGGAAATCTTCATCCCAGCACGGCTCGCCGCAGATCTTCGCACCCAGGCGCATGTAGGCCTTGAGCAGCGGTGGCATTTCGGCGATCACGTTGGACGGCAGGTCCAGCGCCGGCAGCGGTTTTTTCGGTTCGGCGCGCAAGTGTTCGTTGCACAGATAGCGTTCGCGCAGGCGCTGCATGATCGCGTGGGCCTGGATGCCGCCGTCGTGCATCGGGATGCTCGCGCAGCCCATCAGATAGCTGTAGCCGCCCTGGTTGAGCACTTCGGCCAATTCGCCCCACAGCACGGCGATGGTGCCGCCGTTGCGGTAGGCCGGATCGACGCAGGTGCGGCCGATTTCCAGGATCGGGCCCTGCAGGTGCAGCAAGCCATGCAGGCTGAATTCTTCTTCACTGTAGAACCGGCCCAAGGTGCTGGCGGCCTGATGGTCGAGCAAGCGGGTAGTGGCGACGAGTCGACCGCTGTTCAAATCCCGCACGCCGATGTGGCTGCAGTGAACATCATAGTCATCCATGTCCAGGCCGTGTTCCGCGCCTTTCAGCTTGGCGTTGAACTCGCCGCTGAACACGTTGAACCGCAGGGCCTGGGCTTCCTGCAACGCTTGTGCGCCAACCAGGCGTTCGGCTTGCAGACGGCGTTCATTGCCGGTGTCGCTGATGCGGGCGATCTGAGTCATGGCGAATCTCCGAGTGCCAGCCACCTTTCGGCCGGTCGACTTGTTTGTCCAAACTCAGGCTATGTAGGCTCGGTGTCATCTCCATGAAGTTATGGTGACGCTTGGATGACAGCCCTTCCTGTCGCAAATCTGTCATCACCCTCGGCTAGGCTCGCGGGCTTGAATGCCCCCTTGAGTCTGTGTCCATGGTCAGAGGCCTGCTGTGTGTTGCCCTGCTGTTCGTCACCGCTACCGCCCACGCCGAAACCTGGCCAGACAAGGACTGGGCCAAGGGCACGCCGCTTGCCGGGCCCGCCGTCGAAGCCTTGGACGCCTACGCGTTCCCGCCGCGTGACGATGCCACCCGCCAAGGCATTCGCACCGATGCGCTGCTGGTGATCCGCGACGGCGAGATCATCTACGAGCGCTACGCAGCGCCCACCACCGCCGACACGCCGCACCTGACCTGGTCCATCAGCAAGAGCCTGATGGCCACTGTGCTGGGCATAGCCTACGGCGATAATCGCTTCAAACTGACTGACCCTGTGTGGCGTTTTTACCCGCCGATGAAGCAACACCCCGCTGTGACCATGGCCGACCTGCTGCACTGGGCCTCAGGCCTGGACTGGCAGGAGGACTACGAATACGCGCCGCTCAAATCCTCGGTGGTGGCGATGCTCTATACCCGTGGCCACGCCGATATGGCCGAGTTCGCCGCCAATACCGGCTCGTTCAGCGCGCCGGGCCAGGCCTTCCGTTACTCCAGCGGTGACAGCAATATCTTATCCGCCGCACTCAAAGGCATGCTCGGACACAAGGCTTACATCAGCTACCCGTGGGACGCGCTGTTCAAACCGCTGGGCATTCGTAATGCCACGTGGGAAACCGATGCCGATGAAACCTTCGTCGCCTCGTCCTATGCCTACCTGACTGCACGCGACTTGGCCCGTGTCGGTTTGCTGATGGCGCGCAACGGTCGTTGGGGCGAGCAACAGTTGCTGCCAGAAGACTGGGTCGCCTTCAACCGCCAGCCTTTCGACAAATACCAGGCAGTCCAGGACGAAGCCGTGCCCGGCGGTCATTGGTGGCTGAACCAAGGCACCCCGCTTCCCTGGCCCGCCGCCCCGGCTGACACGTTCGCCGCACTCGGCCATTGGGGCCAGGCGCTGTACGTGATGCCCGCCGAACACCTGGTGATCGTGCGTTACGGCGATGATCGCGACGGCAGCTACCAACACAACGAACTGCTCAAGCGTGTGCTTGCGGCGGTGCAGCCATGATCCGTCGTCGGCCGTTTACCACCGTGTTTCTATTGTTGGTCGCAGCCCTGCTGGGCTGGATCTGGCACGAGCGCGTCAACCTGCAAGCCTTCCCTGACATCATCGCGGCGTACACGGCCAAGGAGTATTGCTCGTGCCGGTATGTTGCGAACAATCCAGCCGACTATTGCCGGGGTTATGTGAAGCAGTACGTGCCGACCAGTGCATTCAGCGATAACCCTGAGCGCAGTGAAGTGACGGCGAGTGGGTTGGGGCGCACGCACAGTGCCAGGTGGTTGGGGGAGCGGCAGGGGTGTCGCCTGACACCCTGACCCGGCAAGCCCCCTCCCACATTTGGATTTGCGCCGTTCCTGACATGCGCTTAAGGTTCGTGCAGGTTTTTTGCCCCACGAGTCTTTATGTTCAATGTCAAACCTCTGGCCTTCACGTTACTGACCTGCGCCGCTATCCCCGCCCATGCCGATTGGTACCTGGATAACGAATCCTCGCGGCTGTCCTTTGTCACCACCAAAAACACCGAAATCGCTGAAGTGCAGCGCTTTCTGGTGCTGCACGGCAAGGTCGACAGCAAGGGCGCGGCGCAGGTGGAAGTGGAACTGGAGTCGGTCAATAGCGGCATCCCGCTGCGTGACGAGCGCATGCGCAACCAGCTGTTCGAGATCAAGACGTTTCCCGATGCGCTGATCTGTACACAGATCAATCTGCAACCCATCAATGACCTGGCCCCCGGCGCGCAGTTGGAGTTGCGCCTGCCGCTGAGCGTGACCTTGCACGGCAAGACCCAGACCTACAGCGCCGAATTGCTGGCCACGCGCCTGGATGACCGGCGCTTCCAGGTAGTGACCCTGGAGCCTGTGGTACTGCACGCCGATGCTTTCGACCTGGCGCCAGGTGTCGCGGCATTGCGTGAAGCCGCGGGGCTCAAGTCGATCAGTTTGTCGGTGCCGGTGGGTGCCGTGCTGATTTTCACGGCGCGCTGACGTGAGCGGCGCAGTGTTCCCGTGGCGCAGCGCCAACCGTTTCGAGTTGTTGATCGACGGACCGAATTTCTTCCCGCAGATGCTGGTGGGCATTGCCCGCGCCGAGCGCCAGGTGGATCTGGAGTTGTACCTGGTGGAGGCGGGCGCTTGTGCCGAAGCCATGGTGCAGGCGCTGGTGCTGGCCGCCGAACGCGGCGTGCAGGTGCGTTGCCTGTTCGATGACTACGGCAGCCTCGCCTTCACCCTGGGGCTGCGCAAGCGTTTGACCGATGCGGGTGTGACGCTGCGTTTCTACAATCGCCTGAGCTGGCGCCGTTGGATGCGTAACCTGTACCGCGACCACCGTAAGCTGCTGCTCATCGACCAAAACATCGCCGTGGTCGGCGGCACCGGCGTCACCGATGAATTCTGGACGCCGGGCGAAGACACCGCCGAATGGCACGAAGTGATGGTGCAGATCAGCGGCCCGTTGGTGCAGGACTGGCAGGCGCTGTTCGACCGCCAATGGCACGCCAACGTGGCGCGCCGGGAATGGAAGCCCGCCACCCATTTCGGTTTGCCGCGCTTGCCCAAAGTGCCGGCGACCGGGCCGGGTCTGGGCCGCGTCGCGTATGCCGACGCCCGTCAGCACCGCGACATCCTGCAATCGCTGATTCGTGCTCTCAACAACAGCAAGACGCGAATCTGGCTGGCTACGCCGTATTTCCTGCCCACTTGGGGCGTGCGCCGTGCCTTGCGCCGGGCGGCTGGGCGCGGCGTGGATGTGCGTTTGCTGCTGACCGGCCCACGTACCGATCACCCGTCCGTGCGTTACGCCGGGCATCGTTATTACCCGCGTTTGTTGCGCTCGGGCGTGCAGATCTTTGAATACCAGCCGTGTTTTTTGCACCTTAAAATGGTGCTGGTGGATGACTGGGTGAGCATCGGCTCGTGCAATTTTGATCACTGGAACCTGCGCTTCAACCTGGAAGCCAACCTTGAAGCGTTGGACCCGCAATTGACGGCGGCGGTGGTGGACAGCTTCGAGCGGGACTTTGCACAGAGCCAGGCGGTAAGCCTGCAAGCATGGAAGGCGCGGCCATTGTGGCGGCGGGTAAAGCAGCGAGTGTGGGGCTGGGTGGATCGGTTGGTGGTCAATTTGCTGGATCGACGCGGCTGACAAGAACAACGAGGCCAAATGTGGGAGGGGCGGTGCGACGATTCGACTTGCCCCCTCCCACATTTGTTTACCGCATTTGAGGTTTAGAGCAGTTCGAAGGTCTGCTGCTGCACATCCTGGGAATCCAGCCCGATCTGCACATTGAACTCACCCGGTTCCGCCGCGAACTTGAGCTGGGTGTTGTAGAACTTCAAATCCTCTTCGGTGATGGTGAAGTGCAAGGTGCGCTCTTCCCCAGCCTTGAGCATGACTTTCTGGAAGTTCTTCAGCTCCTTGATCGGGCGGATCATCGAGCCGGCCACGTCCTGGATATACAACTGCACCACGGTTTCGCCGTCGACCTTGCCGGTGTTCTGCACGGTGACGCTGGCGTCGAGCTTGCCGGTCTTGTTCAGGGTGGTGGACGACAGTGCCATGTCCGAGAGGCTGAACGTGGTGTAGCTCAGGCCATACCCAAACGGGAACAGCGGCCCGGTGGTGTCATCGAAGTATTGCGAGGTGTAGTTGCCCGGTTTGCCTGGGGTGAACGGCCGTCCGATGGTCAGGTGGTTGTAGTAAGTCGGAATCTGCCCCACGGAGCGTGGGAAAGTGATTGGCAGTTTGCCCGACGGGTTGTAGTCGCCGAACAGCACGTCGGCGATGGCGTTGCCGCCTTCGGTGCCGGCGAACCAGGTTTCCAGGATGGCGTCGGCCTGTTGGTTCTCTTCCAGGATCGACAGCGGGCGACCGTTCATCAGCACCAGCACCAGCGGCTTGCCGGTGGCCTTCAACGCCTTGATCAGGTCGCGCTGGCTTTGCGGGATGTTCAGGTCGGTGCGGCTGGAGGATTCATGGGACATGCCACGGGACTCGCCCACGGCGGCGACGATCACGTCGGCATCCTTGGCCGCTTTGACCGCTTCATCGATCAGCACCTGCGGCGCGCGCTTGTCATCCACCACTTCCGGGGCATCGAAGTTGAGGAAGTTGAGGTAGTCGACCACGGCCTTGTCGTTGGTGATGTTGGCGCCACGGGCGTAGATGATCTTGCCTTTCTCGCCGATCACCGCATTCAAACCGTCGAGCAGGGTTACCGACTGTTCTGGCTTACCGGCTGCGGCCCAACTGCCCATCATGTCGATCGGCGCCTTGGCCAGCGGGCCGACCAGGGCGATGGTCGCGGATTTTTTCAGTGGCAGGGTGTTGTTCTGGTTTTTCAGCAAGACCAGGCTGCGGCGCGCGATGTCACGGGCCTCGGCGCGGTGCAGGCGGCTGTCGGCGTAGGTGTCGGCCGGGTCATCCTCGGCCTTGCCGATGCGCAGGTACGGGTCCTTGAACAGGCCCATGTCGTACTTGGCGCCGAGCACTTCGCGCACCGCGTTGTCGATGTCGCTTTGCTCGATCTCACCGGACTTGAGCAGCCCCGGCAATTCCTTGCCGTAGAGCGAGTCGTTCATGCTCATGTCGATGCCGGCCTTGATCGCCAGCTTGGCGGCTTCACGCCCGTCCTTGGCCACGCCGTGCTTGATCAGTTCGAAGATCGCACCGTGGTCGCTGACGGCCAGGCCCTTGAAGCCCCAGTCCTTGCGCAGCAGGTCGTTCATCAGCCAGGTGTTGGCGGTGGCGGGCACGCCGTTGATCGAGTTGAGCGCCACCATCACGCCGCCGGAACCGGCCTTGATCGCCGCGTGGTACGGCGGCAGGTAGTCCTGGTACATCTTGACCGGGCTCATGTCGACCACGTTGTAGTCGCGCCCGCCTTCCACTGCGCCGTACAGGGCGAAGTGCTTGACGCTGGCCATGATGCTGTCGGCATTCGCGGGGCTGGCGCCCTGGAAGGCGCGGACCATGACTTCGGCAATGCGCGAGACGAGGTAGGTGTCTTCGCCGAAACCTTCGGAAGTCCGGCCCCAGCGCGGGTCACGGGAGATATCGACCATCGGCGCGAAAGTGATGTCGAGGCTGTCGGCGGCGGCTTCCTGGGCGGCGATGCGCCCGGAGCGGCCGATGGCGTCCATGTCCCAGCTGGAGGCCAGGGCCAGGCTGATCGGGAAGATCGTGCGGTGGCCGTGGATCACGTCATAGGCGAAGAACATCGGGATCTTCAGGCGGCTGCGCATGGCCGCGTCCTGCATCGGACGGTTTTCCGGGCGGGTGATGGAGTTGAACGTGCCGCCGATGCGGCCGGCGGCGATTTCCTTGCGGATCATCTCGCGGGGCATTTCGGGGCCGATGCTGATCAGGCGCAATTGGCCGATCTTCTCGTCGAGCGTCATCTGCTTGAGCAGGTCGCTGACAAAGGCGTCCTTGTCTTTAAGCGCAGCAGGCTTTGTTTCCGCCCAGGCGGGGTGGGTGGCCAGCGTGGCAACAAGGCCGAGCAAACACAGCTTTTTCATGAATATCCTTTTTCGGCTCACTGCACAGCGAACAGGCGCTGTTCTGCCAAAATGTGGGGAACATATGGTGTTGTTCGAGTGTTATTGCAGAAAATGCACCACACTTCTGAACTCTTATTTGCGCTGGGCATCTTTTTAGCTGAATGATTCGATGCAATCCAGTAGTGGGAGCGGATTATGCCCCAAGCGCGCGGTTTATAGGGTCAGTCGTCACATTCCATCAAGATTGCTCAGGAGAAACACCATGCAAGCAGCACAAGGTTACCGCTGGGGCTTCAAGGCCGCGGCTTTGCTATTGATCAGCACGGTGCTGAGCGGTTGCGGCATCAACACCATTCCCACCCTGGACGAACAGGCCAAAGCCGCCTGGGGCCAGGTGCAGAACCAATACCAACGCCGCGCCGACCTGATCCCCAACCTGGTGGAAGTGGTCAAAGGCTACGCTGCCCATGAGCAAGACACCCTCACTGCGGTGATCGAAGCGCGGGCCAAGGCCACCTCGATCCAAGTGGATGCCAGCACCCTCGACAACCCCGAGAAGCTCAAGCAGTTCCAGCAAGCCCAGGACGGTTTGAGCGGCGCCCTCAGCCGTTTGATGGTGGTGTCCGAGCGCTACCCGGACCTGAAGGCCAACCAGAACTTTCTGGCCCTGCAATCCCAGCTTGAAGGCACCGAAAACCGTATCGCCGTGGCCCGCCGCGACTTTATCCAGGCCGTCCAGGCCTACAACACCGAGATCCGCACCTTCCCAGGTCGCCTGTGGCACAGCGTGATGTACAGCGACTTGCCGATCCGCCAGACGTTTGAAGCCACCAGTGCCGATGCCGATAAAGCGCCGCAAGTGAAGTTCAAGTAAGCCGATGCGCTTATTACGGATAGGCCTGGCGCTGTGGCTGCTGGCCTGCGTCGGGGCGGCCCAGGCTGCGTTGACCTTCCCGGAGTTGACCGGGCGGGTGGTGGACAACGCCCAGATGATCGACCCGGCGGTGCGCGCGCAGTTGACCGAGCAGTTGCAGGCGCTGGAGCAAACGTCCGGCGACCAGATCGTGGTCGTCACCGTGCCCGACCTGCAAGGCGTGCCCATTGAAGACTTCGGTTATCAACTGGGCCGCCACTGGGGCATCGGCCAGAAGGGCAAGGACAACGGCGCGCTGTTGATCGTCGCCCGCGATGAGCGCACATTGCGCATCGAAGTCGGCTATGGCCTGGAAGGCGTGCTGACCGATGCGCAGTCGTGGGTCATCATCAATCAAGTGATCACTCCAAAATTCAAAACCGGCCATTTCAGCCAGGGCATCAGCGATGGCGTGGCCGCGATGATCCAGGTGGTTGGTGGTGAGCCATTGGCCGTGCCGGCCCATGTGGCGGACGCCAACTTTGCCAAGGATAATCCCGGGTTTTCCATTGGCCTGTTTATCTTGCTGATCGGCGTGTTGTGGCTGTGCAACCGTATGGGGCTGCCGGTGGGCGCGATCTTGCTGGCTATTCTCAGCAGCAGCGGACGCGGCGGCGGGGGAGGCGGTGGCGGCGGTGGTTTCCGGGGCGGCGGTGGCGGTTTCGGCGGCGGCGGCGCTTCAGGTGGCTGGTGATGACAATAACTAGAAAAGAGCATGTACAACCATGGCATTACTGACTGAACACGAGCAACGCCAAGTCGCCGAGGCGATTGCCCGGGTCGAGCAACAGACCGACGCCGAGCTGGTCACCGTGCTGGCCGCGCGTGCCGACGATTACGCCTACATCCCGTTGTTGTGGGCCAGCCTGATCGCCTTGGTGGTGCCGGGTGTGGTGCATTACCTGTCGGGCTACCTGACCATGTACACCTTGTTAGTGGCCCAGTGGCTGACCTTCATTGTGCTGTGCCTGGTGTTTCGTTTGCCCAAGGTGACCACGCGGCTGATTCCGCGTTCGGTGCGCCACTGGCGGGCGTCCAACCTGGCGCGCCGGCAGTTTCTGGAGCAGAACCTGCACCACACGTTGGGCAGTACCGGTGTGCTGATTTTTGTCTGCGAGGCCGAGCGTTACGTGGAAATCCTGGTGGATGACGGCATTTCCAAACGCCTGGATGACAGCAGTTGGGATGCCATCGTCAAGACGTTTACCCAGCAGGTGAAGCAGGGGCAGACGTTGGCCGGGTTCATCTCCTGTATCGAAGCGTGTGGCGAGTTGTTGAAGGTGCATGTACCGGTGACGCAAGCCCGGAATGAACTGCCCAACCGTCTGGTCGTACTCGAATAACCCAGGCGCCGCTGAACAACAATGTGGGAAGGGGCTTGCCCTCCCACATTTGGATCTGTGTTGACCACTGGTCAAATAACCCCGTGCCCTAAACCTCTATCCCCCCTAAAATGCCCGGCATTCTTAGCCCGAGGCGTTTTTGTTCATGTCCGTCACCGCTCAACCTGCCAGCCCCGCGCCGGATCATCACGCCCAGTTCATCGAACTGCTGGACACGAGCCTCGCGCAGAACGCCTTTATCAAGCTGGTGCTGGCCAAGTACGTTGGTGAGGAAGCCGAGCTGCAACGGCTGATCATCAAGCCCGTGACGGTCAAGGAGCAGGCGTGCCTGTCCTTCGTCTACCGCTACAAGACCCGCGACATCACCAAGAACTTCCCGCTGGCCGATGGCGTGGCGGCGATTGCCGAGCTGCTGCCGGCCTCGTTCAAGAACGCGCATTTGCTGTCGCTGACCGACGAAGCCCAGTTGGAATACAGCAAGAAGAACAAAAGCTCGCTGTTCAAAAGCAAGCCCCAGCAACTGCGTGAGGCACCTTCGGCCGAGCACAACCGCGAGAAGCATCGCTTCCTCGATCTGAGCCGGCCGTTTCTCGCCGACCTGGGTGTGACCGACGCCAGGCAGGCGCTGATCCCATCAATGTCGCGCAAGTGGAAGCAGATCAACAAGTTCATTGAAGTGTTCAGCCATGCGCTGACCTCGTCACCGCTCAAGCTGGACCAACCGGTGCGCGTTGCCGACTTCGGTTCGGGCAAGGGCTACCTCACGTTTGCGATCCACGATTACCTGCGCAACAGCCTCCAGGCCGAAGGTGAAGTTACCGGTGTGGAACTGCGCGAAGACATGGTGACCCTGTGCAACACCGCTGCCGCACGCCTGGAACACCCGGGGCTGGTGTTCAAATGCGGCGATGTACGCAGCGTGGCACCGAGCGAACTGGACGTGATGATCGCGCTGCACGCGTGCGATATCGCCACCGACTATGCGATCCACACCGGCATCCGCTCCGGCGCGTCGATCATCATGTGTTCGCCGTGCTGCCATAAGCAGATCCGCTTGCAGATCCAGAGCCCGGTACTGCTCAAGCCGATGCTGCAATACGGTTTGCACCTGGGCCAGCAGGCGGAAATGGTCACTGACAGTTTGCGCGCATTGTTCCTTGAAGCCTGTGGTTACGAGACCAAGGTGTTTGAGTTCATCTCCCTGGACCACACCAACAAGAACAAGATGATCCTCGCGGTCAAGCGCGCGGAGCCGGTGGACAATGCGCAGTTGCTGGAGAAGATTCAGCAGTTGAAGGCGTTCTACCAGATCACCGAACACTGCCTGGAAACCCTGCTGCGCGCCGACGGCTACCTGAAGTAGTCGTCTCTACACAACCCCCGTAGCAGGCTTGACGACTGGGGCCGGTTGCACGGATGTCCTGCGCCCCAGCATCACCGTCACAATCACCCCGCACGCAAACACCCACGTAATCGGCTCGATATGTTCCCCAAAGAACAACGCCGAAAACGCGATGGTGAAGAAGATCTGCAACAGCTGAATCTGGCTGACCCGCGCAATACCGCCCATGGCCAACCCAGCGTACCAGGCAAAGAACCCCAGGAACTGCGAGAACAGCGACACATAGCCAAACGCCCACCAGGTGCGCATGGAAATCGCGCCTTGATGTTGCGCCGCCAGGTACCACACCGGCCCGATCAACACCGGCGTCGACAGCACCAACGCCCAGCAGATCACCTGCCAGCCGCCCATCTCCTTGGCCAACCGGCCGCCTTCGGCATACCCCAGGCCACCTACGGCAATCGCGCCGAGCATCAGCAAATCACCCGCCTGGATACTGCCGGCGCCGGTGATCAACGCATAACTCAATACCAACGCACTGCCCAATGCGGCGCAGGCCCAGAAGGCTTTGGACGGTCGCTCGTGGGACAGCCACGCCGCATACAGCGCCACGCACAGCGGTTGCAGGCCGTTGACCAGCGCGCCATGGGACGCCGGCAGGGTTTGCATGGCCCAGGCCGACAGCACCGGAAAGCCAAGAATGACGCCCGCGATCACCAGGCACAGCCCGCGCACTTGGCGCCAGGTGGGCCAGCGCTCGCGACGCCACAGCAACAGCGCCGCCGCCGGGACCGCCGCGAACAAGGCACGGCCCAGACCGTTGAGCAGCGGGTGGATCTCCTGCACCACGATACGGGTGAAGGGCAGGGTCAGGCTGAAGATGATGACGCCCAGCAGGCCGAGGGCCATGCCGGTGTTTTCACGCGATCTCATGGGGGTACCGAAATCCAGAGGGCTTCAAGGGAAGCCCATCTAGCCACAACCCCCGCCGAATGCGGGCCTACAGCTGGGTACGGAATTATCCGTACAGTTTTAGAAGAAGCGTGTGACGCTGATCTTGGCGTTGCGCCCTTCGCTGTAGGCACGGTCGCCGCTGAGTGCCGGCCGGTAGTTGTTGTTAAGCAGGTTGTCGACAGTGAAGTTGACTTCGGTGCCTTTGAGGCCGGCCTGTTGGGGTTTCCAATTGGCGAACAGGCCCATGCTGCCGTAGGACGGGTTGGCGTATTGGTCATAGAACGTGTCGCCCACCGAGCTGTTCAAGGCGCTTGAGTATTTATCGCTGGGCAGGCGGTCGGTCTTGCGCACGAACTGCGCCGTCCAGCCGAATTGGGCGTTCCAGGCGGGGATCTTGTTGCCCATCATCAACACCCATTTGGCTGGTGGAATGTCCCGGGCCCAGACGTGGATGTCGGTGGCCCACGGGTTGGTGTAGGGGTTGTCGCGTTTGCCGGTAGCGTAGGAGTAACTCACCGAGCCGAACAGATAGGTCGAGTCGTAGTAGGCCTCAAGCTCAAAACCCTTGATCGTCATGCCACCGACGTTGCGGTAGTTGGTCTTGGCGGCCATGTCGGCGCTGGTGCAGACGCGGTCGATGCCCCCCACTGCGGTGTTCTGACGGTCACAGCCGATGCCCGTTGCCTTGAAAATCTCGTCTTCGATGCGGTTGTGGAACAGCGTCGCACGCAGTTGCAGGTTGTCGTCACGGCCGATGAGGTTGGAGAAATTGGTGACGTTGCCCGCGGTTATGGCGGTGATGCGCTCCGGGTTGAGATTAAGGCTGGTGGACGTGCGGCTGCCCAAGCCCTGGACTTCGTACTGTTCGTCGATCACCGGGGCGCGCCAGGTTTTGTTCCAACTGGCGAACATCGCCACGTCCGGCGTGATGTTCCAATAGGCCGCCAGGCGGGGTGACCAACCGGTGTAGGTGCGGTCGCTGTAGTCATGCCCGATGGAGGGATCGGGGTTGCTGTAGTACGGCGCGTCGTTGGCTTCGCCACGGTTGCGCACGTGGTCATAGCGCAGGGAGGGGGTGATGGTCACGTCGCCGAGGGTCACGGCGTCCTGCAGGTAGAACGCGTTGGTGTCGACTTTGCCATGGGGCATGAAGTACGGCTGGAAGTGGCCGTAGTTGTACTTGGCGGTGTTGTAGGTTGCGCCGGGCATCCAGCTTTCGGTTTCACGCTTATGCTTGCGAATCTGCACGCCGCTGGTCACGGCATGTTCCAGCGGGCCGGTGCTGAACAGGCTGATGTTGCGCAGTTCCAGAATCTTGTCGCCGTAGGCGGTGTCCATCTTGCGCCCACCCGTGGCCAGGGAGAACGACGCATCGGCGTTGCGCTCATCGGTCTGGTCGGTATGAGACACCGAATAGCTGAGCTTCATGTCGATCAGTGGGTTGTCCAGCGGCTGGTAGAGGTACTTGCCCGAGTACGTGGTATCGATGGTTTCCCGATTGGCGAGGAAGCGTTTCAATGCACCCTCGTAGCCATAGCGGTCAATCGCCGACTGCAGCGGCGGGGTGGGATAGCTTTTGGCCGAGAATGGCGTCCAGCGCCGGCTGTTGGAGCGCGAGTACGACAAGCCTGCGCTGTGTTCATCAGTGAAGTGGGCGTTGAGCTTGAACAACTTACCGTCCACATTCTGTGCGCTGTTGGGCAGGCGCTTGGGATTGATCGGGTACTCATTGCGGGGATCCGGCGGCGTGCCGGCCAGCTTCATGTCACCCCCATCGCGCTGGGTCAGGTAGGCGAGAGCGTCGAAGCGGCCATCGTCGGTGCGCCCGTAAACGGCCGAGCTGTAGACCTGCTCGTGATCGTTGCTGGCGTAGCCATACTTGAGCATGGCGCCGGCGTTGCGGCCGTCCTCCAGCATGTCGGGAGCATCTTTGGTCTCCATGATGATCGAGCCGCCGAAGCCACCGTTGCCGGTGAAGGCCGAGTAGGGGCCTTTTTCCACCTCGACGCTCTTGATCAGCTCAGGCTCGATAAACACGGTGCCTTGCTGATATCGCTCAAAGCCGCTTTTGGTGGCGCCATCCACCGACATCGGCACGTCTTCGGCCTCACCCATGCCACGGATATTGATGGTCTGGCCTCCGGGCTTGGACGAGCCACCCATAAATACACCCGGCAGGTTTTGCAGCAGCGCGGGGACGTTGTTGGGCTGAAAGCGGTCGATATCCGCCTGCTTCATGGTAGAGCGGCCGACGGTGCTGGAGTCGACCTGGGTGCCAGTGCCGATCACGCTCAGGGCATCCAGTTGCACGGCGCCGCTGCTGGTGGTCTTGGCCTCTTCGGGCTTGACCACGTAGGTACTGCCCACCTTGATCAAGGTAAACGCAGCGTTTTTCAGCAGGGTGCGAATCGCCACTTCCGGGGTGAAATCACCGTTGAGCGCCGGTGCCTGTACGTTCTTGAGCAGCGTTTCATCGAACAGCAACTGGATCTTCGCCTGCTGCGCCACCTGACTCAGGGAGGTGGCCAGCGACTGGGCGGGCAGGTGCAGGGTCAACGACTCGGCCTGGGCACTGAGGCTGAAGGCCAGGCAGCTGGCAATAAGGGTTGGTCGCAGAAACAGATGCGTAGCGTGGCAAGGCGCGCGAAACATGAAATCCCCCAGTGTGGCCAAATGGCCGAAAATGCGTGCGTATCAAACGCAGACCGGAGGAAGACGGGGCTGGCCAAAAAAACCACACCTGCGAATGCAAAATATTCTCAAGTGTGGTTTTGGCTGGCTTACTTGCTCGGTTCTATCCGGACAATGCCATCGGCCGACGCCACGGTTTTCACCGGCAGCAGGGCGGGCAGGGCATTGAGCAGGGCGTCGGGGTCATTCACATCAAGATTGCCCGACACTGTCAGGTGGGCCACGGCGTTGCTCACCTGCAACGGCGCCTGGGGGCGGTACAGGCTTAGTTCATCGATCAGGCTGACCAGTTCGCGGTTGCGAAACGACAAGTGCCCGCTGCGCCAGTCGGCCACTTCTTCAGCCGTGAGGGTTTGCTGCTGCAAGGTGCCTTTGGTGTAGCTATAGCTGGCGCGTTGCCGGGCGCCGAGCAGGGTGACGGGGCTTTTGGTGTCCGGTTCGAACGCGACCTGGCCGTGGGCGACGCTGACCACCAGTTGCTGCTGGCTGCGTCGCACGTCAAAACCGGTACCGACCACTCGCACAGTGGCCTCGCCGGCCCGCACGAACAGCGGGCGCTCCTTGTCGGCAGCCACCTCGATGTACAACTGGCCCTTGTCCAGGTGCACGATGCGTTGGTGCGCATTGAAGTCCACGCGCAGTTGAGTATTGGCATTCACGTACAAGGTACTGCCATCCGGCAGATTCACGGTGCGCATGCCCTTGGCATGGGCAGCGACCTGGGTGTGATATAACTCACGCGGCGCGCCGATATGCGTGGCCAGCACCGCGCACAGCAATGCGGCGGCCACCGCCAGCGCAGGGCGCCATACCGATGGTTTGCGCTTGGGCAGCGCCACGGGTTTGTTCAGTTGCTGCAACTGGGCCAGGTCCGCCCACAGTTGCTCGAATTCGGCATAGGCGCGGGCATGGGCCGGTTCGGCCACCCAGGCGGCAAACGCCCGGCGGTCGGCGCGGTCGGTGTCGTTGCGGTTGCGCGCAAACCAGCTGGCGGCCTGGGCGTCGATGGCGTCGCTATCGTCGATATCCAGGTCGTCGGTGTCGCTCAGGCGGTTCATTCTGGCTGCTCCGTGCCGGGGTCGTTTTGAAGGCGTCGCTTGCAATGCAGCAGGGCAAAGGCGATGTGCTTTTCCACCATGCTGGTCGAAATGCCCATGCGTTCTGCAATCTGCGCCTGGCTCAGGCCTTCGAAGCGGTGCAGCATAAGGGCTTCTCGCCTGCGGGGCGAGAGTTCGGCGAGGACTTCTTTCAACTGTTCCAGGCGTTGCAAGCGTTGCACGGCGGCCATGGGATCGTTTTGCTCGTCGGTGACAGGTTCGACGTCCATGGCGGCCTGATCTTGATGGACGGTGTGTCGTACCTTCTGTTTGCGCCAGTGATCACGCAGCAGGTTGCGTGCCATCTGGAACAGAAACGCTCGGGGCTGCTCGACCTTGGCGCGGTCACGGTAGTCCAGCCATTGGGTAAAGACATCCTGGGTCATGTCCGCCGCGTCGCTGGCGTTGTCCGTGCGTTTACGCAGGAAATACAGAATATCCGTATAAAACCCGCGAAAGGCATCGGCCGACACCGGGTCGGGCTTGGGACGAGACATGGATATCCTTCTTGACGAAGCACGACGTGGGAAAAGTCGTGAATGATATCGAGAACTATTGTCATTTGTCTCTATTTGAAGGATCTACTCTATTTAAAATGTGGGAGGGAGGCCCCGCCCCACACTGGATCGCCGCGTCAGCGCAGCAGCGTCGTCAGCTGTTCAATCCCCGCTTCACCCAAGGGGAACACCGGCAACCGCGGATCACCCACCTCCAATCCGGTCAACCGCAGCCCAGCCTTGATCGTCGCCGGCAACCCGCCCTTGAGGATAAATTCCAGCAGCGGCAACTGACGATAAAACAGTTCACGTGCGAGGGTCAGGTCATTGGCCAATACAGCGTTATACAAATCCAGGTTGAGCTGCGGGATCAGGTTCGGCGCCGCCGTGCACCAACCCTTGGCGCCCGCCGCGAAGGCTTCCAGCGCCAGCGGGTTGCAGCCGTTGTAGAACGGCACATCACTGTGACGTTGCAACTGGTGCATACGCTGAATATCCCCGGTGCTTTCCTTGACCATGGTCACGTTCTCGACCTGCTTGAGGATACGCAGGATCAGTTCCACCGACATGTCCGTGCCACTGGTGGCCGGATTGTTGTAGAGCATGATCGGCACACCGACGCTGTCGCCGATCGCCGCGTAGTGGGCGAGAATTTCCGCCTCGCTGAGTTTCCAGTACGAGGCCGGCAGCACCATCACTACGTCGGCGCCGTTGGCCTCGGCGTAACGGGCGCGGCGCACGGCCTTGGCGGTGGTCAGGTCGGACACGCTGACAATGGTCGGCACGCGCCGGGCGATTTTTGCGAGGCTGTAGGCGCTGACTTCGTCCCACTCGGCATCGCTTAGATACGCGCCTTCGCCGGTGCTGCCCAGTGGCGCAATGGCATGCACGCCGCTGTCGATCAGACGGTCGATGGAGCGGCCGAGGGCGCCGAGGTCGATGCTTTGACCGTCAGCGCTGAACGGTGTGATGGTGTAGCCGATGATGCCGTGAAGAGTGGGGCTGGACATGGATAGTCTCCGGTCTGAGAGGGGCGGGTCAGTTCAGGCAATCGGCGTGTTGGCGCAGGTTCTGCCGGGCGTAATAGTTGAACGCGGCGCCATGGCGCTTGGGTCGGGCAATCCAGTCATGGGCCTCGCGGCCCAGCGCTGGCAGGATCGGCTTGATAGTGCCCGCCGCCATCGCCAGCAGCTGCAATTTGGCGGCGCGCTCGATCAACTGGGCGATTACGCAGGCCTCCTCGATACTCGCCCCGGTGGACAGTTGACCGTGGTGCGAGAGCAAAATCGCGCGCTTGTCGCCGAGCGCCGTGGTGATGATATCGCCTTCCTCATTGCCCACCGGCACGCCTGGCCAGGCTTCCAGGAAGGCGCAGTCTTCGTACAGCGGGCAAAGGTCCATGTGGGACACCTGCAGCGGCACTTCGAGCATCGACAACGCCGCGATATGGGTGGGGTGCGTGTGGATGATGCAGTTCACATCCGGCCGGCCACGGTACACCCAGCTGTGGAAACGGTTGGCCGGGTTGGGGATGCCGTGACCTTCCAGCACTTCAAGGTCCTCGTTCACCAGCAACAGGTTGCTGGCGGTGATCTCATCAAAACCCAGGCCCAATGGTTGGGTGTAATAGGTGCCTGGCGTGGGGCCGCGTGCGGTGATCTGCCCGGCCAGGCCGGAGTCGTGGCCGTTTTCGAACAGGATGCGGCAGGTGAGCGCCAGCTTTTGCCGGTCGGTCCACGTATTATCCGCCAGGCTGTTTTGCATCTGATTCAGTGCGTGCTTGACCAGTTGGTCTTTGGGGAGTGCTAATGTCTTGGCCATATCGGTGTCCTTTGGGTTAGAACGAATGACACTAAAGATGCTATATGACACTTTGTGTCATTAGCAAGCACAGCTTATCGTTTTCTGCATGGATTACCCGCAGCGCATGTCTATCCGTTTGAAATTATTAAGGAAAAAGCTTGGCGTGACCTTGGAGACCCTGGCTGAAAAATCCGGGATGACCAAGAGTTACCTGTCCAAGGTCGAGCGCGGGCTCAACACGCCGTCCATTGCCGCCGCGTTGAAACTGGCCAAGGCGTTGAACGTGAACGTCGAGGAATTGTTCAGCGAGGATCGCGTCAGCCTCGACAGCTACAGCCTGGTGCGCAGTCACGAGCGGCCCGATACCACGCCGGGTTACGCGGTGCTGGCCCATCAAGTCAGCGAGCGCAGCTTGCTGCCGTTCATCATTTACCCGCCGGCGGAGTTCAGCGACAAGACCTTCAAGGAGCATCTGGGGGAGGAGTTTCTGTTCGTGCATGAAGGCGCGGTAGAGGTGGACTTCATGAACGAACGGGTGATTTTGCAGCGAGGCGATGCGTTGCACTTCAACGCGCAAAAGCCGCACCGGCTTCGTTCGGTGGGGGACGTGCAGGCGCAGTTGCTGGTGGTGGTGCACAGCGCGGAAGAATAATCACGATCCGAATTTTTGATCAGCGTTCGACAGGGACGGACAGTGCTGCATTCCCCAGCGGATGCGTGCGCGCCGCAAAAAACTTCAGCGCCACACCTCTGCCATCAAACAACTCGAAATACCGCCGCTTCTGCTGGCGGATAAACCCTTCACTGCGGCCCGACACCGAGATCGCCAGCGTGCTCACATTGGCCTGGCGAATCGCGTCCACCAAGTGCTGATCCTGCGGCCCCAGACCGTGCCCGAAGATGCACAGCGCGCCCTCATGAGTCAGCAATTGCTCATAGCAGAACGACAGGTAATCCGAACTGCGGATGGTCTTGAGCTTCTCCTCCATCTTGCCTTCGCTGACAAACAGCGGCACATCGTCCAGGGTCTTGATCGTGTTGTTGATGGCAAAGCTGCTGAGCAAGGTGCTGTCGGTCGTCGGCAGTTTGCGCGCAGTGCCGTCGAGGTTGCGCACCAGGTGCAGGCCGCCGTGCAGGTATAGGATGCGTGTGGCGTCGGTGCGGGTGTTGCGCAGGTCGAAGCTGGCGTCGGCGTTGCGAAACAGGTCATCGATGCCCGGCGTGTGCAGGATCGCCCAGTAGTTGAGCAGATCGTAGTTACTGGTAAACACAGTGGCATAACCGGCCAGTTCCGTATTGATCGCTGCCAGTGTCGATGGCTGCACCAGGCGCCACGGGATATGCACCGCGTGGATGGTGTTGATCAACGCTTCCTTGATCGCGTAGTAGCGATTGCGCGGTGCCGCCGAGCTGACTGCCAAGGCCTTGTTGACCCGGCTGGTGGTTTTCAGCGCGCCCAGGGCTTGCTCGAAACTGCGGGTTTGCAGGGCGTCGAACACGCTGAGTTCAGAGGGGCTCAGGGGTTTTTCTTCGACGGTGCGGGCGTTTTCAAACAGCGAGTCGTAGGCAAAGTCTTCCCAAATCGTACGACTCGCGCCGTTGCCGATCAGAATCCCAGTGAAGTCGATGGCGCTGCGCAGGGCGCTCCAGTCTTCAAGGTGGGCGTCAATATCCTGGAAATCCTTCATTGCGGCGGGCTACTCGAAATCGGCTGGGCGGTGACTTTATCACGAGCGGGCGTTGATCCTGATCAAGATGCCGCAGGCCAGTGAGGTCGATGCTGTAGGCATAAATGTTATCCGAGGATTCGCCATGAGCAGCACCTTCTTCATTCCTGCCGTCAACATCATGGGCACCGATTGCCTCGACGAAGCCATGAACGCCATCCGCAATTACGGTTTTCGCAAGGCGCTCATCGTCACCGACGCCGGCCTGGCCAAGGCGGGCGTGGCCAGCATGATCGCCGAAAAACTGGCGATGCAGGACATTGACTCGGTGATCTACGACGGCGCCAAGCCCAACCCCAATGTGGAAAACGTTGAGAAAGGCCTGGCGTTGTTGCAGCACAGTGCGTGTGATTTTGTGGTGTCGCTGGGCGGCGGCTCGCCCCATGACTGCGCCAAGGGGATTGCCCTGTGCGCCACCAACGGCGGGCATATCGGCGACTACGAAGGCGTCGATCAGTCGGCCAAGCCACAACTGCCGCTGGTCGCCATCAACACCACCGCCGGCACTGCCAGCGAGATGACGCGCTTTTGCATCATCACCGACGAAACCCGCCACGTGAAAATGGCCATCGTTGACCGCAACGTCACGCCGCTGCTGTCGGTCAACGACCCATCGCTGATGGTCGGCATGCCCAAGGGGCTCACCGCCGCCACCGGCATGGACGCCCTGACCCACGCCATCGAAGCCTACGTCTCCACCGCCGCCACGCCGATCACCGATGCCTGCGCGATCAAGGCCATCGAACTGATCAGCGCCAACTTGCGCCTGGCCGTACGCGACGGCAGCGATAAGGTCGCGCGGGAAAACATGGCTTACGCGCAGTTCCTCGCCGGCATGGCCTTCAACAACGCATCCCTGGGCTTTGTGCACGCCATGGCCCACCAGTTGGGCGGTTTCTACGACCTGCCCCACGGCGTGTGCAATGCGGTGCTGCTGCCCCATGTGCAAAGCTTCAACGCCAGCGTCAGCGCCAAACGCTTGAGCGACGTGGGCCGCGCACTGGGTGCCGAGATCAAGGGCATCACCGCAGAAGAGGGCGCCCAAGCCGCCATCGCCGCCATCCGCAGCCTGGCCCAGGACGTTGAAATCCCCGCTGGCCTGCGTGAACTGGGCGCCAAGTTGCAGGACATTCCGCTGCTGGCGGCCAATGCGTTGAAGGATGCGTGTGGACTGACCAACCCACGTCGCGCGGATCAGCGTCAGATTGAGGAGATTTTTCGCAGCGCGTTTTGAATAGGGGCAGTGGCAAGCGGCAAGCGTTAAGCTACAAGTCGAATGCGTTTAACTTGAGCTTGCGGCTTGCCGCTGAGGTCCCCTTATGAGAGTTCTGTTATTCGGCGCCACCGGCATGGTCGGCCAGGGTGTTCTGCGTGAATGCCTGTTGGCTGCCGACGTGCAGGAAATCGTCGCCGTTGGCCGCACGCCACTGACCCAGGAACACGGCAAGCTGCATCAGGTATTGCACGGTGACATGCTGGATTTCCAACCCCTGGAAAACCTGCTGCAAGGCTTTGATGCGTGCTTCTTCTGCCTCGGCGTGTCTTCGGCCGGAATGAACGAAACCAGGTACACCCATCTCACCTATGACTTGACCCTCGTCGCTGCCAGCACCTTGGCGCGGCTCAATCCGCAGATGACGTTTATCTATGTGTCCGGCGCCGGTACCGACAGCTCCGAGGCGGGCAAGTCGATGTGGGCGCGGGTCAAGGGCAAGACCGAGAACGCCTTGCTGCGCTTGCCGTTCAAGGCGGTGTACCTGTTCCGGCCGGGGATTATCCAGCCGTTGCACGGTGTGCGCTCGAAGACGCCGTTGTACCAGGCCTTTTATTCCGTGCTGGGGCCTGTGCTCTCGTTTGTGCGCCGGGTCAAACCGAGCTGGGTGGTGAGTACCGAGACCGTTGGGCGGGCGATGTTGCAGGCGGTGAGCCACGGCACGCCGCAAGCGGTGGTAGAGCAGGGCGAGATCCACCGTCTGGCTGCCGAGCGTCGCTGATGTTGCACAAGAGCCTGGTGCGTCGCCTGGACCTGATCACCCTGCAGCTGTTTGTCGCGGTGTTCGAAGAAGGCACTTTGACCCGTGCCGCTGCCCGTGAGGCCATTGCGGTATCGGCCGCCAGCAAGCGCCTGATGGAACTGGAGCACGTGTTGGGCGTAAGCCTGTTTGTGCGCCGGGCCAAGGGCATGGACCTGACGGCCGCTGGCGAAACGCTGTTGCACCATGCACGGCAGATGCTGTTCAACGTCGAGAAGATGGGCCTGGAACTGGGCGAACACAGCCACGGTGTGCGCGGTTATGTGCGGATGTTGGCCAATCTCTCGGCGATCATTCAGTTCCTTCCTGAAGATTTGCGCGATTTTTCCGAGCTGCATCCCGAAGTGAAAACCGATCTGGAAGAGCGCCCCAGTACCGGCGTGGTGCAGGGCGTGCTGGACGGCGTCGCGGACCTGGGTATCTGCTCGTGCGACACAGACACCAAAGGCTTGCCCAGCGTGACCTATCGGCTCGACAAACTGGTGGTGCTGATGCCGGCGGATCATCCGTTGGGAGCGCGCCAGAGCGTGGCGTTCGCCGAAACCTTGGACAGCGACTACGTCGGCCTGCACGCCGCGAGCTCAATCAACATGCGTACCCACGCCGCTGCGCGCGAGGCCGGCAAGATGCTGCGCCTGCGTATCCATGTGCCGGGCTTTGATGCGATGTGCCGGATGGTCCAGGCCAATATGGGCATCGGTATCCTGCCGCACAAGGCCTACGAATTGTTTGGGCGCGCACTGGGTTTGCACGCGGTGCCGTTGACGGACAGTTGGTCTGATCGCCGTTTGATCCTGGTGGTGCGCGACGAAGCGCAATTGTCGCCAGTGAGTCGGCTGTTGTTCGATTACCTGAGTCTGTCGATGCCTTCCCTGGAGCAGCCTGCCAGCCTGGTCCTACGGAAAATTCGCTGAGCGTTCGCTTTTCGCGAACGCTCCTTGCCAACTGACGGTTGGATTTCTCCCGCCCCTGTCCTCTAGCCTTGGTCCACATTCCAAGAATAAGAGGTACACCCCATGACGGCTCCCCTGAGCGGTATCAAGGTGATCGAGATCGGTACCTTGATTGCCGCGCCGTTCGCCGCACGGTTGATGGCCGAGTTTGGCGCCGAGGTGATCAAGATCGAATCCCTCGGCCAGGGCGATCCGCTTCGTAAATGGCGAAAGCTGCACAACGGCACGTCGCTGTGGTGGTACCTGCAATCACGCAACAAGAAGTCGTTGGCGCTGGACCTCAAGTCCACGCAAGGCCTGGGCCTGATCAAGCAACTGCTTGGCGACGCCGACGTGCTCATCGAAAACCTGCGCCCCGGCGGCCTGGAAAAACTCGGCCTGGGCTGGGACGTGCTGCACGCACTCAACCCCAAGCTGACCCTGGTGCGCATCTCCGGCTACGGCCAGACGGGCCCTTACCGCGACCGTCCGGGTTTCGGCGCTATCGGCGAGGCCATGGGCGGCATTCGCTACACCACGGGCAACCCGGATTCGCCACCGGCGCGAGTGGGGGTGAGCCTGGGCGATTCCCTCGCGTCCCTGCACGCAGTGATCGGCACCTTGATGTCGTTGCTGCGGGTCAAGACCGGCCAGGGCGATGGGCAGATTGTCGACGTGTCCCTGGCTGAAAGCGTGTTCAACCTGATGGAAAGCCTCGTGCCGGAATACGACATGCTCGGTCATGTGCGCGAACGCAGCGGCGGGGCCTTGCCCGGCATTGCACCGTCCAATACCTACCTCACCGCCGATGGCGCCTATGTGGTGATTGCCGGCAACAGTGACCCGATCTACAAGCGGCTGATGACCACCATCGGCCGTATCGATCTGGCCGAAGCCCCCGAGTTTGCCCACAACGATGGGCGTGCGGCGCAGAGCGGCCTGCTGGATGCGGCGATTACCCACTGGACCAGCAGCCTGCCCATCGAGCAGGTGCTCAGCGCCCTGGAAGCGGCGCAAGTACCGGCCGGGCGTATCTATTCGGTGGCGGATATAGTCAGCGACCCTCACTACCAGGCACGTGACATGCTGCTCGACGCCGAGCTGCCTGGCGGCGTTTCGGTGAAGATGCCGGGCATTGTGCCCAAACTCTCGCAAACCCCCGGCGGTGTAAATTGGTCGGGCCCGGCCCTGGGCCAGCACACTGACGACATTCTCACCGGGCTGGGCCTCACCGGCGCCGATATTCAACGCCTGAAAACCACCGGAGTGGTGCAATGATCACTGATTATTCCGACCCGCTGATCGTGCAGGAAGTGTCCCCGCGCGATGGCTTGCAGATCGAACCGACCTGGGTCGAGACCGCCGATAAGATCGCGCTGATTGACCGGTTGTCACTTGCCGGTTTTTCGCGGATCGAGGCCGGTTCGTTCGTCTCACCCAAGGCTATCCCTGCGCTGCGCGATGGCGAGCTGGTGTTCCAGGGTATCGAGCGCAAAGCCGGTGTGATCTACGTGGCGCTGATCCCCAACCTCAAGGGCGCCGAGCGCGCCATTGCGTCTCGCGCCGATGAGCTGAACCTGGTGATGTCCGCCAGCCAGACCCACAACCTGGCCAATATGCGCATGCGCTGCGAAGCATCGTTGGCAGCATTTGCCGACATCGTCAGCTTTGCCGCCGAGCATCCGGTGCGCCTCAACGGCAGTATCGCCACCACCTTTGGTTGCCCGTTCGAAGGCAAGGTCGACGAAGACCGCGTGCTGCAGATCGTTGACGCCTATCGCAAGTTGGGCATTCAGGGCATCAGCCTGGCTGACACCACCGGCATGGCCAACCCCCGTCAGGTGCAACGCCTGGTCAAGCGCGTGCTGGAGCGCATTCCCGCCAGTGACCTGACGCTGCATTTCCACAACACCCGCGGCCTGGGGTTGTGCAATGTACTGGCCGCTTACGAGGCCGGTGCCCGTCGTTTTGATGCGGCGCTTGGCGGCCTTGGCGGCTGCCCATTTGCGCCGGGGGCCTCGGGCAATATCTGTACCGAAGACCTGGTCAACCTGTGTGAGGAAGTCGGGATTCACACCGGGATCGACTTGGCGCACCTGCTGGACATGTCCCGGCGCCTGCCGGCGCTGTTGGGCCATGAGTTGCCCGGTCAACTGGCCAAGGCCGGGCGCAATGGTGATTTGCATCCACCCCCGGCTTACATCGCCACGTTGTAACGCCTGCCAGACAACAAAAACAATCGGACGCCTGTGAGCAGTCCGCTGGAGAAGCACAATGAGCACTAATACGTTAGAGGCCGGCGCGCGCCCGGCCGGTGAAGTCGATCCCATCAAAGCCGTGGTCAAGAAGGTCGCCTGGCGCCTGATGCCACTGATCATGGTCTGCTACCTGTTTGCGTTTTTTGACCGCATCAACATCAGCTTCGCCAAGTTCCAACTGCAAGCCGACCTGGGCCTGAGCAACACCGCCTATGGCCTGGGCGCGGGGCTGTTCGTGATCGGTTACGTGATCTTCGAAGTGCCGAGCAACATGATGCTCTACAAGGTCGGTGCGCGCCGCTGGATTGCGCGGATCATGGTGTCCTGGGGCTTGGCCACGGCGGCCATGGTATTTGTCACGGCCGAATGGCAGTTCTATGCACTGCGCTTTGTGATCGGCGCGATGGAGGCCGGGTTTGCCCCTGGCGTGCTGTACTACCTGACGCTGTGGTTCCCCCAGGATTTCCGTGGGCGGATTACTTCCTTGCTGTTCCTGGCCTCTGCGTTCGCCGGGCTGGTGGGCGCGCCGTTTTCCGGCCTGGTGCTGGAGCACTTGGACGGCGTGCTGCAGATGCGCGGCTGGCACTGGTTGTTCCTGCTTGGCGGCTTGCCGTGTATAGGGCTGGCGTGGATGGTGCTGACGCAATTCAAGGATCGCATCGAAGATGCACCTTGGCTGAGCGCCGAGGAAAAAACCTTGCTGTCCAGCCGTATCGCCGTGCACGAAGTGCACAAGAAAGGCTCGTTGCTCCAGGCCCTGCGCATTCCGGGTTTCCTGATGCTGGGGCTGATCTACTTTCTGATTCAGGTGGCATCCTACGGCCTCAATTTCTGGGCTCCGCAATTGATCCGCAGTGCGGGGGTCGAAAGCCCGGTGGTGATTGGCTTGCTGACGGCCATTCCTTACATCTGCGGGGCGATCACCATGGTCCTTGTGGGGCGTTGGTCGGATGCCACGGGTGAGCGGCGCAAGTTCGTCAGCGGGCTGGTGGCGTTGGGCGCGGTAGGGTTCTTCTGTGCAGGGATCTTTGATAACCACACCACGTTCCTGATCATCGCCCTGGGCCTGCTGGGCGCGGGGATTATCGCGTCGATCCCGACCTTCTGGACCTTGCCGCCCAAACTGCTGGCGGGCGCGGGTGCCGGGGCGGCTGGCGGGATTGCGCTGATCAACACGTTGGGGCAGTTGGGCGGCATCGTCAGCCCGGTCATGGTGGGGCGCATCAAGGACATCACGGGCAGTACCACGCCGGCGCTTTATGTCATCGCTGTGTGCGCCTTGATTGCCGCAGCACTGTTGCTGTGGGGGTTGCCACACAAGCTGCGTACGTCCGACAAGCGCTGACGGTATTTCACGCGGCAGCCAGGGCTTTGGCTGGTGCGCCGCCGAATTGAATCAGCGCCACCCCACCTATCAACAACAACGCCCCAAGCACCCGGGGCGTTGTCAGTTGACGCTCCACCAGGCCAAACAGCCCGAAGTGGTCGAGCAGCAGTGATGCAATCAGTTGCCCCGCCAACGCCAGGGCAATGAACCCGGATGCACCCAGCTTGGGCAGCAGCATCAGCGCCAAGGAAATAAAGCACACGCCAAACGCGCCACCGGCCCACATCCATAACGGCGCCTGGGTAATGAATGCCAGGCTCGGCAAGGGCAGGCGCAGGGCGATGATCACCGGCAGCAGCACGATAATGCTCACCAGCAGCGATGCCAGGGTGGCCCACAATGGATGGCCCAGCCCGCGCCCGAGGTTGGCATTGATTGCACTCTGAAACGGCACCACCGCCCCGGCGATTACCGCCAGCGCCAATAAACCCAGCCATTGCAACGTTGTCATTTGGTATCTCCCAGAGGTTTTGCTGGACTCTAGGCTATTCGTCGCGCAAATTTAAATTCCTAGTTCTTATGCTGGATATGCAGCTGATGAATGATCTGCGCCGCATCGACCTCAACCTGTTGGTGATCCTCGACGCCTTGCTCAGCGAGCAACACGTTACCCGCGCCGCCGAGCGGCTGCACCTGAGCCAGCCGGCGGTCAGCCATGCGCTGGCGCGGTTGCGGGATGTGTTGGGTGATCCGTTGCTGGTGCGCCATGGCGGCGCGCTGGTGCCCACTGCGCGTGCGTTGGAATTGGCCGCACCGCTGGCCGAAGCCCTGGCCCAGGTGCAGGCGTTGCTGGCGCCGAATTGTTTTGATCCGGCGTCGGCCAAGCGCCGGTTTCGTGTAGCGATGTCGGACTACAGCGCGGCGATTTTCCTACCGGGATTGGTCCGCGTTCTGCGTCGTGAGGCGCCGGGCATCGACCTGCAAGTCATCCAGGCCAGCCGTGAAGGCATGGTCGACGGTGTGCTCAATGGCGACCTTGACCTGGCCGCCGGTGTGTTCCCCGACATGCCCGCCGAACTGCGCACCACGCCCTTGTTCGAAGAGCACTACACCTGCCTGGTGGACCGTAACAGCCTGCCGCCGGACGGCACACTCGACCTGCCCACCTACCTCTCGCGCCCCCACGTGCTGCTGGAAATGCGCGGCAGCGGCACGCCGGAAATCGAACGCGCGCTGACGGCGATTCGTCAGCGGCGGCATGTGGCGATCAGCCTGCCGCATTGGGGCGTGGCGCCGCAATTGATCGAGGGCACGGACCTGATCCTGACCGTATCGTCGCGGGGCTTGCGCGCTGTCGAGCATCCGCACTTATTGGCCGTAGCGCCGCCGTTTCATATTCCATCGTTTGCGTTTGAGCTGGCGTGGCATGCGCGGCGGGGAGGGGATTCGGGGATGCAGTGGTTGATGGGGCAGGTGCGCAGAGTTTTACAAGACTGAATAAGGATCGCTACCAAGACGCGGGTGGCTGACGACGGGTATGGAAAATCCGCATGACCTGCAACCGCCCCTCTCGAATGCGGTAGGGAACGATATAAGGCCATCGAGGCACCACCCATTCGCGAGTACCGGATACTCGGCCCTCTTTCCCCATTGCGGGAAATTGCGCGATGTTCTCAAGGCCGCTCAAAATTGCCTGGACGAACTCATAGGCCGCTTTGGGATTTTCTTCGGCAATGAAGGCCGCTTCGTCGTCAAGGTTCCTGAGGGCTACCCTCAGCCACTCAACCTGCATTGTTGCGCCATTTGTCGGCGATAGCTTTTACCTCTGCTGCCGTTGCGAAGTCACCCGCATCAGCTTCTTTGAGGGCTTTTTGAATTTCTTCAATTTGCCAGGCTTCGCGCGTCAAGTATTCGCGTAACGCATCAACTGCGAGAAAGGATTTGCTGCGCCCGGTGGCCTTGGCAAGACTGGCAAGCGTATCGGCGATTTCTTCCGGTATGCGTAGGGACATAACAGACATATATATCTCGATGTAGTGATGTGTAGTGAAACATACTACCTTGTCATCATGCTTGCAGTTTGCACCGTTCGTCAGAGTCATTATGGTCTAGGACATCTTCATGCTTACAGGACTCAATCACCTAACGTTGGCTGTCACTGATTTGCACCGTAGCCTGTGCTTTTACCATGACCTGCTGGGGCTTCGGCTTGATGCCACTTGGAGCAACGGCGCCTATCTCTCATTGCCGGGTTTATGGTTATGCTTGTCTCTGGACCCGCTGCGCGTCTCGACGCCTGCACCTGATTACACCCACTTTGCATTTACCACCGATGCGGGCGATTTCGCTGCACTGGTTGAGCGCTTGAGGGCTGCCGGTGTTCAGGAGTGGCGCGACAATCGTAGTGAAGGCGCCTCGTTCTACTTCCTTGACCCCGATGGACACAAGCTCGAAGCCCATGTAGGTGATCTGGCATCGCGTCTGCAGGCCTGTCGACAGAAGGCCTATCCAGGAATGAAGTTTTACCCCTAGCACCGGAACATACAGAATCCATCCAACTCACAGTCTTTTTTCAGAGTCGCCTTCATGACCCTATCCCTGCTGCTCGCCGTACTCGCCTCGGGTTTTATCTATGGCATTACACCTGGCCCTGGCGTGTTGGCCGTGTTCGGTATCGGTGCCGCCCGTGGTCGCCGCGCCGGGGCAGGTTTTCTGTGCGGGCATCTGCTGGGCGATGTGGTGTGGTGCAGCACCGCGTTGATCGCCATTGTCGGTGCGCGGGAAGTGGGCAGCACTGCGTTTGATGTGCTGGGCGTGCTCAGCGGCCTGTATCTGTTCTGGCTTGGCTGGCGGGCCATCCGCACGCAACGGCGCAGCAGTGACGACCCTCAGGGCGCCGCGCGGCATCCGTTCTGGCACGGGATTGTGTTCGGCCTGACCAATCCGAAAGCCTACCCGGTGGCGGTCGCGACCTTCACTGCGTTGCTGTCCAGCCGCGCCGAGTTGCTGACCTGGTCGATGCTGCCGTCGCTGATCTTCCTGAGCTTCGTTGGCGGTCTGCTGGCCTATGCAATCCTGATCGGCGTGGTCGGCGCCCAACGTGTACGCACGGTGTATCAGCGTCATGAAGTCCTCATCACCAAGCTCTGTGGCGTGATGTTTATCGGCTTCGCCATCAATGCGCTGGCCCATGCGGTGCCAGGCCTGTTCGCCAGCAAACCGGCATGAGATGTCGACGACCGTTCGTCGCGTCGGCAAGTTTTTTCTAAACCTTTACCGCCCTGAAAATTCGAATTCAGGGCGGGGTGTGTTCCCCGCCCTAATTTTTGCCCTGGAGGAACCCATCATGAGCCGCATGGCTATCCGGTTACGCACCGCCAGTTTCGCGATGCTGCTGGGCCTCGGCGCCAGCAATGCTTTCGCCCAGTCGCCTGCTGAATTCATCGAGCAGGCCTCGGCCAAAGGAATGGCCGATATCGAGACCAGCCGCATGGCCCACGCGAAAACCTCGTCCCAGGAAATCAAGGACTACACCATCGAGGTGATCAACGAGCGCACCCTGGCCAATCAGCACTTGGCAGCCATCGCCAAGAAGCTCGATCTGCCCGTGGCGCCACGTGAGAAAATTGTCGACAAAGCCGAGACCCTGATGCCCGAGCTCAAGGACGGCGACTCGTTCGACGCCGCCTATACCGCACAACAGGTCAAGGAAAACGAAGACGCTATTGCACTGTTCAAACAGGAAGGCGCCGCGTCGGATGTACCGGAAATAAAAGCGTTGGTCGATGAGACACTGCCAAAATTGGAAGAGCGCCTGCAGAAGGCCCGCGCCTTGGCGTCGACTTATGGCAAAGGTCATCAAGGCGACGGTTAAGGTCGTCACCTGAATTGAAAAACGGCGGTTGGATCCTCTCCAACCGCCGTTTTTTTATGCCTGGTTCAGATCGGTTTTAGTGGGCGCCGCGTCGTCGGCAGCGTGGCCGCAACTGCTGTTCAGGTTCAGGGTGCCGGCGTTGCCAATGCTGCGGTATTCCTGGCGCAGTTTTTCCAGCTCTTTGCGGTCCAGACCATCCAGGCTGAGTACGGCGTTCTGTGCATCTTTGGACACGCGCAGCAGCTCGTCGATCTTGATATGCAGGATATCGTTGTCGCGGTTCTGGGTGTTCTGGATCAGGAACACCATCAGGAAGGTGATGATGGTGGTCGAGGTGTTGATGATCAGCTGCCAGGTGTCGTTGTAGTGGAAATACGGCCCGCTCAGGCTCCACGCCAGGATCAATGCCGTCGCTGCGTAGAAGGTGCGGGGGCTGCCTGCCCAGCGGGACAGGGATTGCGAGACTGTGGAGAATTTCATGACCGTTTTCCTGGAGTGAAGGGGTGATGAACGTATGGACAGCAGGTGCTCTTTGAAATTTCTTTTTACAACTTGGCTGATGAACCAAACGGTGCGCTTTTTCTTCGGGTTTCAAGGCAAGGGCTTACATCGACCAGCAGTGGCGGGCGCAAGACTTTGCTTTTGCCTGGACTGCCCATGCGCGCCATTCCTACCCGCGATTTGCCCACGCTCTATTACCGGACTGAAGATCATTTTTTTACCGTGACCTGTCCGTTACGTCGGCGCTATGGCGCCTGCATCACTGCCTATTTCACCGATCTATTTTGCAACCCGTCGAACCTGTTGCTTATCCGCGTGGGCAACGCCCCGTCGGGTGACGCAATGACTGAGCCTCTGGGTCTGATTCGCCGCACCTGCCTGGCGATACAGGTGGTGATTCATGAGGAAAAGGTCGAGGGAGTGCATGAGGCACTGACGGAGCTCGGCTTGCAGCCTGCCGAAAGGACCACCACGATGGCGCTCGAACTGTCGCGTCGGGTGCCTTCGGTAAGTGAGCGTTTTTCGCAGATCAGCCTGACTCGGAACTTGAATGACTGGGCGCTTCCCATTGGCAATGCGTTCGCGGTCCCGCCCGAGGTGGTGGCGCATTATCAGGCTCGGCACCAGCGTGCCCTGGACGCCGGTCATTCACTTCACCACTTCACTTTGTCCGTCGAGGAGAGGGTGGCGTGTTCGTTGACGTTGTCGCTATGTGATGGCGTCGCACGGCTTAACGATGTCGGCACGATCAAGGAATTTCGTGGGCGGGGTCATGCCACTCAATTGATTAACGCTGCGCTGCTGCACGCTTCGAACCTGGGCGCCCAGCGATGCTTCCTAGAGGCGTCGATGGCGGGGCGCTCGTTGTACAGCACGCTGGGTTTCAAACCGTTGTTCGATTACCAGTACTTTAACCGTGGAGCGGTCGCAGGCACGTGATCAGAAGGCCATTTTCACCTGGCCGCGGTTCTCAAGGGTCAATAGATACTGCTTGGCCTCAAGCCCTCCAGCAAAGCCGGTCAAGGTTCCCGAGGCACCGATGACCCGATGGCACGGCGCGATGATTGAAATCGGATTACGCCCATTGGCCGCACCCACGGCGCGCACGGCGTTGGGGTTGCCGATCTGTAGGGCGATCTGGCTGTAGCTGCGGGTTTCGCCGAAGGGGATGGTCAGCAATGCCTGCCAGACCTGCTTCTGGAACGCGGTGCCGTTGAAATCCAGTTCCAGCTCGAAGGTGCTGCGCGTGCCGGCGAAGTACTCCTGCAACTGGCGCTCGGTTTCCAATAGCACGGGGCTTTCATTGGCTTCGTGCAATTCGCCCAGGCGCACGCGGTTGGCGCGTTCTGTCTCCCACAGGATTGCACCGAGCTTGCCATTGCGCGCCACCAGGGTGAGTTGGCCAACGGGGGAGGGCATGAGTTTGTATTCGTACACCATGAGCGGGCTCCTATGGGCGGGTGTAGTGCCAATCTAAAGCATGCCGCCCCGGTCAAAACTACGTTTCTTGCGGTGGAATTCGGCGGCGTCAGCGGTCCTGCTGCAGCACTTTAAGCGCAGTCGACGAGATCCCGGCAATCACGCTGAGGAACGCCTCGACCAACACACTTTTTGTTTCAGTCGCGGTCAAGACTAACAACTGTGCACAGGCGTCCGCCTCGATCAGCGGCCTGTACTTGATGCCCTTGTTCATCAAGCTTTGCGTGCATTCCGGTACCAGCGCCACCCCTTGGCCAGCCGCCACCAGCGCGATGATCGAGGTGATCTGCCGCCCAGTCGGGCCAGGGCGCAGGGGCACGCCGTGGTGTCGGTAAAGCTGTTCGATGGATTGGTTAAGCCCCGAGCCATAATCCGCCGGAAACAATATCAGTGGGTAGGCACTGAGCTGCGCCAAGCTGACCTCGGCCAGGCTCGCCAGTGGGCTGTCTGTGGACACCGCCGCTACCAACCGCTCCTCTCCCAGGGATAGCACCTGCACTTCTCGGGGGGGCGGTAGCAGTCGGCTCAAGCCGATATCCAGCCGCCCATCCGCTACCTGAGCGCCCAGGCTGCCGGAGGCGCACTCCAGCAGCGTCAACTGCACATCCGGATATCGCTGGGCAAAAGACTGGATCGCTTGGCTGAACAGATCTGAGAGGGCTATTGAGCTGGCATAACCAAGCGCCAGCTGCCCGGCAGTGCCTGCGGCCAATTTGTTTGCGATCACCTGTGCCACGTCGATCTGTTCCAACACGCCGCGTACATAGGGCAGAAACGCTCGTCCTTGGGCCGTGAGGGTCACCGTGCGGCTGGTGCGGTCAAACAGTTTGAAACCCAACTCTGCTTCCAGCGCTGAAATCTGCCGTGTCAGCGGTGGTTGCGCGAGGTGCAGGCGAATGGCAGCACGGCCGAAGTGCAATTCCTCGGCGACCGTCAGAAAGTAACGCAGCTTGCGTAGGTCGAGCATCCTGGTCCTTGGGTATCAATCGGTCGGAATTCGGTATTGGTCCCAGACCCGCAGGCCATTCTATAAAGACCTTTCAAAATAAGACGAGAGGTTTCATGAAATCGCGCCTGCATTGCGCCCGCCTTGCCCTGTTCCTGTGTGGCTGCGCGGCGTTTCTCAACCTGTATGCAACCCAGAGTATCCTCCAGACCTTTGCCGCGCAGTTCCACCTCAGCCCCAAGGCCGCAGGTTGGAGCATCACGGTGACCACTCTCGCCGTGGCGATCACTGCGCCGTTTGTCAGTCGTGTGACCGGTCGTTTCGAGCAACGCACGGTGATCTGCGTGGCCGCGCTGTTGCTGGCGGTGCCGACATTGATGACCGCCTATGCCGGCAGCTTTGCCGAAGTGCTGGTGTTGCGCTTCGTGGAGGGCATGGTCATACCGGTGGTGTTTGCCACCAGCGTGGCCTATATCGGCGACCGTTGGCATGGCGGCACCGTCACCGAAGTCACCAGCCTGTATGTCGCCGGCACCGTGCTGGGTGGGTTTGCCGGACGCTTCGTCACGGGGATGGTGACCGAGTACTTCGGTTGGCGCGAAGCCTTTGAAGTGCTGGCGGTGTTGAGTTTGATGGTCGGTGGGTTTATCCAGTTTCTGCTGCCGGCCAACCGCGCGCGGGAGGTCCAAGTCCGCGCTCCTTCTTCGAGCGTTTTTCGCAAACCATTGTTGGCTGCTTACGCCGTAGGTTTTTGTGTGTTGTTTTCCCAGGTTGCAGCGTTTACCTACGCAGGTTTGTACCTCGGCCTACCGCCGTTCAACCTTGGACCGGCGGCCTTAGGCACGCTGTACATGGTGTTTTTGTTGGCGCTGATTGTGATCCCCATCGCCGGCCGCCTGAGCAAGGCCCGTCCCCATGCCCAATTGCTGACGGTAGCTGCCGTGCTTGGCGTAAGCGGATCAGCCCTGACGCTGATCCCCTCTCTGTGGTGCATCGTGACGGGCCTGGCCCTCAGTTCCACCGGCGTGTTCCTCGCCCAGGCCGCAGCCAATGCCTTCACCACCGCCACCGCGCACGACAACAAGGCCGGTGCCGTTGGCGTCTACCTCACGTGTTACTACTTGGGCGGCAGTTGCGGTGCAGTCGTGCCAGCGCTGATCTGGGAGCGTTGGGGCTGGGACGGTTGCGTGGCGCTGATCATCGTGTTCCAGCTGTTGATCTTGTTGATCGCGCTGACAGGTTGGCGACCCTACGAACCTATGCGGGGCCAACCCTCATGACGTTGCCTGCCGGGCCTGGATGGCTGGTTGCAACGGTGCTAAAGAGTCGCACCCAGCGAAAATGGAATGCGCAACGCACCGACAGCGCCCTCGCGGGTGCCACACATTTCGTCATGGGCGCACTGCTGCACCAACACACAGGGAAACGGTGGAACGTCCTGCAACAGGTCGCGTAAATGCGTGCTGGAGCGCAGGTGCAGGGTCTTGCCGTTATCGTCCAGCAATGTCATCTCGACGTGATCGAGCTTCACACGGGCAATATAGAAACCGCCCTCCATGGACAGCAACTCAAGACCCCGTATTTCACCTTTCTCGGCCAGTTTGGCCAGCTTCTGCACATTCATTTTTCACCCCCGCGTTGACTGTTATTGGCGACGAAAGAACAACGTGACCTGGCCCCACTCCACGCCGAACTTGGACATGCTTGACCGGTTGATCATCGTGTCCTCGTCCATCAGGTACATCCAGTCGTCAAAACTCACCTCGTACACCGAGCCATCCACCGGGAGGTTGAGGCGGTAGCGCCACCGCAACGCGTTCCCGGCGACTTCGCCGATGGCCTCGCCCAACACATCACCCGCTCGCCCGCGCCAGCGCCCTGAACCATCGGGCGTGAGCGTCCACACGCGGCGCTGGCGAGTGCCGTCGCTGTACAGGAACTTTTCGTCGAGAATCAGTTTGTCGCCCTCGCGATGACTGGCGATATCCACTTCAAAACGCTTGGCGACTTCGCCCGAGCGTTTCTCGAAGATGCCCCAGGCTTTCACGGGTTTGCTGAAGAAACGCTCAAGATCCAGCGCAGGTTTCTGGTCGGCGTAGTGTCCGACCTCTACATTGCTGCAACTGGCCAGGCTCAAAACCAGCAACAGTGAAATCAGCAGGCGCGTCATTGCCCGGCTCCTTGATCGTGCGAGGCTCGGTGCCTGCGCTCAAGGTCTGATAGTTGTACAGAATTCTGTATTTGTACAGGTTTTGCGGGCGGGAAAATATTGGCATAAAAAAACCGGCCTCCAGGGACCGGTTTCTTTATGCATCCCCCGCCAAAACCATGTTGGCGTGGGATCTATGTCTGAGTGGAGCGGGTAGAGGGAATCGAACCCTCGTCGGAAGCTTGGGAAGCTACTGTTCTACCATTAAACTATACCCGCTCAGAGCGGCTGACTTTGTACCAGATGTTCACTTGGATTTGAAGTTTTTCTTTGAAAATGTGCAGGTTGCGGCGAAGGCGTGTGCTCCTTCGCCACAACGAGCGTGGCGTTGAGTCGTCATTTCAAACCGCAAATGCATGCTGTGCCTGACCTTGGTGATAACGCAATCGGCTGATCTGCCGCGCCGGTTTCAAAAAGCCCACCACTGCCTCCCGGCTGTCCTTGCATGCCGCTTTATGCTCCATGTCCAGAAAATGCCCCGTCGCCTGGATGGTGCTGAAGCTGCTGTTGGCCACGTAGTTGCCGAACTGCCTGGCATCCTGGGCGCTGGTGTATTCGTCCCACTCGCCGTTGAGGAACAGCACGGGAATGTCGATCGCCTTGGCGGCCTTGAGGTAGCACAGTCGGTCGCTGGTGAGCACTTGGCTGATGTGGAAGTGCATCTGCCCATATTCGTGCTCGGCCAGGCTGCTGACATGCTTGTAGTTGAAGCGCTTGAACAGCGACGGCAGGTGTTTGCCGATGGTGTTGTTGACGAGGTGGCCGACACGGTCGCGGTCGAGGTTGCCGAGGTAGTCGACACCGCGCTCCAGGTAGTCACGCATGGGCGCGTTGATCACTGGGGAGAACGAGCTGATCACGGCCTTTTCCACGCGACGGGGGCGGTGGGCGAGGGCGACCAGGGTAGCGGCGCCGCCCCAGGAAAACGACAGCACGTGCTCGGCGGCAAAGTGGTCGATGAGTTCCAGCAAGATCTGGCCCTCGACTTCCTTCGTCAGCATTTGCTCATGGCGGTTATGGATTTTGGAGCGGCCGGCGTAGGGCTGGTCGTACAAAACCACGTTGAACTGCGGGTGCAGGCTTTTCACGGTTTGGGCGAAGGATGCCGTGGTGGCCATTGAGCCGTTGACCAGAATGATGGTCTTTTCAGCCTCGTCCGCGCGATAGAACTCCGTGTAAACCCGATACTGACCCTGTATATCCAGCACAGCGATTTCTGGCCTCATGTCGTAAGACTCCTGGCAAGCGGGTAGGGCGCGCAGATAACTCTGCACGAGCTTTGTGACAGGTAGGCATACGCCTGAAAATGGAGGCCCATGTCGGTCCGATGACGGCTGGCCGACGGGTGTTGTTATGGCGGGCTGTTTGCCTGGAAGGCCCGTGGGATAAAGCGCGGGCGGGGGCAAGGTGTTTCTTGGAGGTTATAGGCGACTCGCCAGTCATATTTAAACTGGTGAGCTTGATTCAAGCACAGACTCGGGATGTCGCAAGGCGTAAAAATGGGTTTTTGCCATCACCGGCTGAACGGTCATCAGACCTGGCGGATTTCCTCAAGCGTCAACGACCTATATTCGCCCGGCGCCAGCGCAGCATCCAATTCGAGCGGCCCCATGCGCTCGCGATGCAAGCCGATCACTTTGTTGTTGAAGTGCCCGAACATGCGCTTCACCTGGTGATAACGGCCTTCGATAATGCTCAGTCTCGCGGTCGTCGGCCCCAGCAGTTCCAATGCGGCGGGCTGGGTGGTGAGGTCTTCAAACGCAAAGTACAGGCCCGCCGCAAACGTATTCGCGTACTCGGCGCCGATGGTCTGTTCTGTTTCAACGAGATAGACCTTGGGCAATTTGGTCGTCGGTTGCGTCAGGCGGCGCGACCACTGGCCGTCATTGGTGATCAGCATCAGCCCGGTGGTGTTGAAATCCAGACGGCCGGCGATATGCAAGTCGGCGGTGTCCGGTTCATGCAGCAGGTCCAGCACCGTGGGGTGTTGCGGGTCCGACGTCGCGCTCACACACCCCTGAGGCTTGTGCAGCATGAAATACCGCGCAGGTTTGCCCGCCTGCAGCACGTTCTCATCAACGCACACGCGGCTGAACTCCCGTACTTCATGGTGAGGGTCGCTGACGGCCAGCCCATCGACGGTCACCCGTCGTTCTACCAATAACAAACGCACTTGCTTGCGGTTGAACTGCGACAGGTTGCTGAGGAAACGATCAACTCGCATCGCGGCTGCGCAGCTGTTGATCGACTTGGGCGCAGCGCGGGCACAGGCAGGCTGTGTTGCGTAGCTCGTCCGGCAACGCTTCGAGCACCGCGGTATCGATGGTGACGCTGAAGCACCAGCAGGCCTGGTCGGCGGTACGTGGGTCGGCCAGGGTGCAGTCGTTGCGGGCGCCGCAGGCGGGGCAGAGGGTTGGCGTGGTCATGGGCTGCATCGGGCAAGGTTCGCTTGGCCTTGCACGATACAGCGCCAACCCACGGCAGGCTACTTACAGCTGGAACTTGCTGACCAGCAGATTGAATGACGTAGCCAGGCGCGACAGGTCCTGGCTGGAGGCATTGGTCTGGTGGGCGCCGGCGGCGGTCTGGGTCGACAGGTCCTGAATGTTGAGCAGGTTGCGGTCCACTTCTCGGGCCACTTGCGCCTGTTCCTCGGAAGCGGAGGCGATCACCAGATTGCGCTCATTGATCTTCGCCACGCTGCTGGTGATGCGCTCCAACGCCTCGCCGGCGTTCTGTGCCAGGGTCTGGGTGTTGTTGGCCCAGGTCAGGCTCTTGTTCATCGCGGCCACGGCGTCATCGGCACCGACCTGCACTTCGCCGATCATTTTTTCGATGTCGACGGTGGAGATTTGGGTGCGATGGGCCAAGGCCCGCACTTCATCGGCAACCACCGCGAAACCTCGACCTTGCTCACCCGCACGGGCTGCTTCGATGGCCGCATTGAGGGCCAGCAGGTTGGTCTGGTCGGCGATGCCGCGAATCACATCGATCACCTTGCCGATTTCCCGGACCTGGCCCGCGAGGTCGGCGACCGATTGCGTCGAATCATTGATCTCTACCACCATCGAACCCATGCCGGACACGGCCTGGGCCACTTGCTCACGACCTTCTTCGGCTTCGGTGGTGGCCTGGCGCGAGGCTTCCGACGTGGACACCGCGTTGCTCGCCACTTCGTCCACCGCGGCGGTCATCTGGTTGACGGCGGTGGCGGCCTGTTGGATTTCGTCATTCTGGCGGGTGAGGCCCCGGCTGCTTTCTTCGGTGACTGCGCTGAGTTCCTCTGCTGCTGAAGCAAGCTGATCAGAGGCGTTGGCGATTTCCACCAGGGTGCTTTTCAAGCCGCCCTGCATGTCGGCCAGCGCCATCAGCAGTTGCCCGGCTTCGTCGGTGCGCTCGGTGACGATGGCTTGGGTCAGGTCGCCTCTGGCAATGCGTTGTGCGCTCTCCACGGCCTGGGCGATGGGGCGGGTGATCAGGCGGGTGATCAACACACCAATAGTGATGGCGATGATGAAGGCCAGCACGATGCCGCTGATCATCCAGGTCAGCGCGCTGTTGCGCAGGTCATCAGCGGCGATGGAGCCTTCTTTGATCTGGCGGTTGTTGGAGTCGATTAGCACGCGGATCAAGTCGCGTGCCTGGCGGAAAATCTCATTGTTGGTGGTGTTGAGCTGTGCACGGGCCTGGTCGAGCTGGTTGTTTTCAAGCATCGACATGATGCGTTCGGAGTTGCTGATGTAGGTGGGCCAGAGCTGGTCGAGCTTATCGCCGGCTGCCCGTTCGTCGTCTTCCAGCGGCGTGGTGCGGTAGGTTTTGTAGGCGGCTTGGCTGTTCGCGAGTTCTTTGGTGATGTCCTGGCGCACGCGATCGCGGTCTTGCTGGGACACGTCGCCCTGGCTGGCATCCATCAACCGGTACAGGCCACGGTTATGAGCGACCAGGCCGTTGAGGGTGGCCGAGGTGGTGCTGACGGAGACCAGATTGTTCGAAAACGTCAATTCCAGTGCAGTGGCGAGGCGAACGACCCCTTTGATACCCAGTACACCCACGCCCAGGGTTACCACTGCGCACAGTAGAAAGGAGAGCAACAGTTTGGTTGAAATCTTCATGGCTGAAATCCGAGGTTATAGGGGTATAAAGCTCGCGCTAGAGCCTCCGTGCTATTGTGCGATGTCATAGTGACACTATTCAATTGTTTAAAGTTTCAATACACCCACAAATGTTCCACCCACTCTCAAAGCCCGACTAATTGGCAACGTTGCGGCGCCAACACAGTTTGCTCTGATACAGATGTATCAAACTGTTACCAAAACGCACCAGATTCGGTTTTTGATGTCAGATATTTCGTCATTCGGTGAAAGCTGAATGCCGCCCTCCCGCGTCGCTGGAGGTGCTCTTTCGCGGTCCAGGAGGCCGCCATGTATCGACGACTGCTGCTCAGCGCTTTACTCGGTCTGACCCTTTCCGCTTGTGTGCCCTACTACGATGGAGGCCAGAGCTACTATCGATCCGAGGTCTACACCTCACCGGCGCCGGCGTATTACTACGGTGGTGGCCCGGCGTATCAATACCGCCGTGACTACTACCCATCGCCGCGCTACTACGCACCCGCACCGCGTTACTACTCGGCGCCGCGTTATTACCAGCCGGCACCTCGCTATTACCCTTCGGGGCCAAGGGCGGGCTACCGGCCTTATCCGAACCAGGGGTGGGGTGATCACGGGGGTAATGGCAGGCACGGACGCGATGGTGACCATGGCCGCGGTCGCGGCGGTCACCGTTGACCGGTGTTGAATGCAAACGGCGCAGGAAGCGCCGTTTTTTTTGGGTGAAACAATCAGTAATCGGACAGGTCCGCCAGCGGATGGCGGCCTTCCCACGCCTTGTGAAAGTGCGCCTGCACCACGGCGTCCGGAACTGTATTGATATCTGGCCAATGCCAATGGGGTGTGTGGTCCTTGTCGATCAAGCGCGCGCGCACGCCTTCGCTGAACTCCGGGTGACGGCAGCAATTGAGGCTCAGGGTGTATTCCATCTGGAATACCTGGGCCAGGGATAAATGCCGAGCGCGCTGGATCTGCTCCCACACCAGGTGTGCGGTCAGCGGGCAGCCTTCGCTCAAGGTCGTGCCGGCACGGCTGAACAGCGGATCGGCGTGGTCACGCAGCGGGCTCAAGGCGCGCCAGGCACAGCGCACGTCGCCAACGTCCAACCATTCGTCGATCTGCGCCCGGCGCGGCAGCCATTGGGCCTCGGGCTGTTGGCTGACTGCTTCCTGGGCCAGGGCCTTGAGCAGGCTGTTGAGCTGCATCGCGGTCTGTTCCTGCCAGTTGAGTTGCAGCAGGCCATCGAGCAGTTCGTCCTGTTGATCATCGCGCAGGAAGCGGTCGGCCAGACCCAGGTCCAGGGCGTCACGGCCGTTGATGTGCGCGCCGGTAAGGCCCAGGAATAAACCGAGCTTGCCCGGCAGGCGCGACAGAAACCAACTGGCGCCCACATCCGGGTACAGGCCGATGCTGATTTCGGGCATGGCCAGGCGGCTGCTCGGCGTGACGATGCGGATGGCGGCGCTTTGCAGCAGGCCCATGCCGCCGCCCAGTACATAGCCGTGGCCCCAGCAGATCAGCGGCTTGGGGTAGGTGTGCAGGCGGTAATCAAGGCGGTATTCCGCGGCAAAGAACTGCGCCGCCAGGGCGGGCACTTCGCCGGGCTGTTCACGGCATTCCATGGCCAGGCTGCGCACCTCGCCGCCGGCGCAAAAGGCCTTGGGTCCGTTACCGCGCAGCAGCACACAAACGATATTTGGGTCCTTGGCCCAGGCATCCATGCGATCGTGTAAGGCCAGGATCATCGGCAGGGACAGGGCGTTCAGGGATTTTTCAGCATCAAGGCTGGCGATGCCGATGCGGGCACCGTCGCTGCCAGTCAGCTCTTCGAAGTGCAGGTTCATTGTGACCTCATTCGGGAGGGTGAAGGATCAGTATGATCGCTTCGTGGGAAGGTGCCGATGGTGTGTCAGATCAATTGACAAGCAAGGCCGGCTTTCCTAGGGTTCGCCTCATTCTTTTTTACAAGACAATTCAACTATGACCGAAGGCGACCGTATCAAACTCGAACCCAGCTGGAAACACGCCCTGCGTGAGGAGTTCGATAAGCCCTACATGGCCCAGTTGCGCGAGTTCCTGCGCCTGGAACATGCCGCTGGCAAAGAGATCTACCCGCCTGGCCCTTTGATTTTCAATGCCCTGAATTCCACGCCTTTGGACAAGGTCAAGGTGGTCATCCTTGGCCAGGACCCGTACCACGGCCCCGGCCAGGCCCACGGTTTGTGCTTCTCGGTGCAACCGGGCGTGCCCACACCGCCGTCGCTGGTCAACATCTATAAAGAACTCAAGCGCGACCTGAACATTGACATCCCCAACCACGGCTACCTGCAAAGCTGGGCCGACCAGGGCGTGTTGATGCTCAACACCACCATGACTGTCGAGCGCGCCAATGCCAACGCCCATGCGGGCAAGGGCTGGCAGTTCTTTACCGATCGGATTATCGAAGTGGTCAGCGAGCACCAGCCACATTTGGTATTTCTGCTGTGGGGCGCCCATGC
The DNA here is from genome assembly GCF_023701505.1 of Pseudomonas sp. SR18. Taxonomy (NCBI): domain Bacteria; kingdom Pseudomonadati; phylum Pseudomonadota; class Gammaproteobacteria; order Pseudomonadales; family Pseudomonadaceae; genus Pseudomonas; species Pseudomonas sp. SR18. Next base: position 206,056 of record NZ_JAMQAU010000010.1, read on the forward strand.
GCAAGGCAAGCAGAAACTGGTCGATGCCACCAAGCATCTGGTCCTGACGTCAGTGCATCCGTCGCCGCTGTCGGCGTATCGCGGGTTTCTGGGCTGCGGGCATTTCAGCCGCGCCAACAAGTTTCTTGAGCAGAATGGCGAGACGCCGATTGAGTGGCGGTTGCCGCCTGTCTGATCAGCGTGCATACCTGTGACATTCGACAGTAGCCAGAGGGTGTACTTGCGCATTAAATGATTTACCTGGCCTTGTCGGTTGGGTGCACTCCCATCGGTGGTCAATGGCCGGTCATTGATCGATTGCCCAAGGAGAGTGGACATGCCCAAATACACAACCTCTACCCCTATTCCCCGCACGCTGGACCAGCCCTGGGTTCCAGCGGCGCTGCCGTTGCTGGATGATGAAGTCGCTTACAAAATACATCGGCAGAACCAAGTTGACCCGTTGGCAGTGGAAATCTCTACCCTTTGGATTGGCGGGGGCCTGCTTGACCCAGGTGAGGTAACACGTGTGACCTGGCTGTGGGATGACGTCCAGGTTGGTGATGTGAAGGAGTTGACAGCACCCTATGATGAAAGCGATCTGCCCATGGTAGCGAGCTTCATACCGGCTATCCGCCTGGCCGAGCCTGGCCTGCACAGGTTGCAGTACATCGTTGAGCTGATCGCTGGCAACCCTACGGACGCGTCATTTCCAATCCAGATTGATCTAGACAAGGTTGCGCCCAATCAAGGGCAGCAGCCTAACAGGCTGCAATTTGACGCTTATATTCAAGCCAACGGTGTGACTGATGATTACCTGGCCGACCCGGCCAACAATGATCAGGTCGTGGCTGTTGTGCCGCCATGGCCCGATATGCGCCTGGAGGATCGCGTTGACGGTAAGTTGACGTTGTTGCCGGCGTTTCGACGCTCATACTCACGCAACGACGAGATAGTCGCATCGGTGCACATTACCCAGGCTCACAAAAACGGTGCCCCGATCGAATTGGTCTTTGAAGGCGACACGTTTCGCACACTGCGCAGCAATCGAGAATACTCCGCTCAGTACTTCTTGATAGACCGCACCGGTTGGCAAGGGCCGGCGTCGCGTACTTCCGTCGTACTGAATGCGCTCACACCCTCGCCCATTCAGTTTCTCTCGCCGGAGGTGCCACAAGCCTTCGGCGCGGGTGCAAATGGGCGGATTGACCTGGAAGATGCCCGTGAAAGTGGCGGCGTCTATATGAATATCCTGGAAATCGTTGGAGCACTTGATGGCGATGTGGTAACGCCTTCGTGGGACTTGATTCCCCTTCCTCCGATTACCGTAGGGCCTTTTCAGGTCTGGCCAGTGCGTGTCGATATTCCTTGGCCGATTCTGGCTCAAGGCGGCTTCGAGCTGGTGGGTGGGGTGATCCGGGCCGGCTATACCTGGCAACGTGGAACCGGCACCGCCCGGCCGGCCATCCCCAGGTTCGTCCCCGTGGACCTGACCGCCGCGGGCGAACTCAACCCGGACAACCCCAACTACATCAACCCCCTGCTTCTGCTGCCAACCGTCAAAGGTGAGACCGGCGACGATGTGTTGACCCTCTTGGATCAAAATAAACCCGCCACTGTGGAATTGGAGTTGGGCGTTGATTTCCAGGTGGACGATGAGCTGGAGCTGATCTGGAATGATAACCCCGTGCCGGTGGATACCCACAAGGTTGCCATCGGTGAGAATCCGGGGGATTTGATCACCTTCCATATTCCCTGGTCGCTCATCGAGCCGATTGGTAACGCACGGGTCAATCTCTTCTATCGCACTTTCAATGGCGTGAACCGTCAACGTTCTAACCACAAAGTCATCACCGTGGCCGTTTCACCGATTGTGGGGTTGAGGCGCACCCAATACCCGGACGTGAACTATGGCCCAGGACCTGATTCCGGGTTTATAGGTTGCACGCTCAACCCTCATCCCTCTTTTGGAGTCAAGGTATTTGTCCCGGGGGACACTGCGCGACTGGAGGTAGGCGATGTGTTGCGCTTGATCTGGGTGGGCTATGCCAGCCCCAACGGCAATCTCGCTCATGTGATCGACAGCTCTAAAGGCGAGTGGGATTCGCCTTCGTTGACCCCGGAAGGGGTGCAAAACGGTCACACGTTCACAGTCCCGTTCAATCCCCATGTGTTGTTGCCTGGGTTGGTCAAGCGAGATGAATATCCCCATGAGCCGGCCCACGGCTCAGCCACCACGTATTACCAGGTGATTCGAGGTGGAGTGCCTGTCGGCGCGTCGGCGCTCAGCCTGGTATTGGTCACGTTGATTCGTCCAAACAATTTACCGCCCTGCATCGCGCCATCCTGAATCAACGCGCAAATGGGAAGGGCGCAATGCCCTTCCCATGTGGTCTGCATGCCGTCGCCAGCCTTTTTAATAGAACCCTTTGCGCTGTTCAGCGCCTGGCAGATGCTCGCACGTAGTGAAAAAAGACGCTTCACCGACATTTAGCGGTCGAATGCCAAACTGCATATTTTCTGGCGTTTGGCAAGTTGTGAGAATTGACAGTTATGCGGTGAGCGAGGCTGAGGTTTAATGGACTAACCGTTGTCAGGTTGCAGTGATAGCTGGAGATGACGAATGACATCTCCATTAACAGGGTCGCAGGTCTGTGGGTGAAATACCGTTGTCCGGATCCAGATCCTTTCCCCCATGCAAGGAGCTTTGGATCATGTCAAAAAAACTACCGTTGTCGAAGGCCAAAACGCCAGCAACGCAGGCGAACGAAAAGTTGCCTGCGAAAGCAAAAGCTACCCGTAAACCCTCGCAGCGCACGCGCGTAGGGACACAGAGGGTTTTAGCCAATGCGCCTGCTCCCACGCTTGTCAACGCACTCCCTAACTTGCCAGTGGTTCCCCCCGACCCTGACCAATCGGCAGACGGTCAACCCAATCTCATACCCCACGCTGTCCAGGCCGGCGGTTTGACGCTTTCCCTTCCACGCTGGGCTCCACTTGCAGATCCGGGGGATATCGACACTATTTTTTGTCGTGCGAACGGCCGAATGCTTGGCTTCTACGAATACAGTGGCGACGATCCAGCGCCACCTGATCCTTTTATTCTCACTCTTCAACCGCACGCCGAGCTGCAAACCCATGGTGAAAAGGAGATCACCTATACGATCTTTCATGCCAATGGCAATGTAGCTCCCTCTGACATCACCCATGCGTTTGTCGACGCACGCGACCCCAACCTCAATAACCGGCCGGCTGCCATTACCTTGCCAACCGATCTGTCGGGGCCAGTGACACCGGATTATCTGGCTGGCAAACCCGGGTTGGTGTGTCAAATCCAACGAATGGTAGACAACCGCCCCGGAGATACCTGGCAGGCATTTTTCGGGAGTAAGGATTTAATCGGTATCACGGGTGTTTTTCCGTTGACAGGCAGTGCTGAAGTGATTTTTACAACCGCGATTGTCCTGGCCGGCGGGTCGGGCGATCGGGAGATTACCTACAATGTAACTGATCGTGGAGGCAACGAGACGCAGACGTCTTTTACCCGGACCGTGACAGTCGCCACCGCTAACGAACCCGTGTTGGAAAACTTTCAAGTATTGGAGGCGCCTTTGATCGATAAGGAAGAGGCGCGTAATGGTGTAACGGTACGCTTGGGGAATATTGTCGACTGGCTCTCGACTGATATGGTTCGAATGTTCTGGCATGGCACCTTGATCTACGAGAAACCTGTAGGTGTGTTCCCTATCTTCCCGCTTGATGGCACGGCTACGTTCGATGTGATCAGTTCACATGGGGACATGTACAACGCCGATGTCCACTGCACCATCAGCCGTGACGGGCTAGGGACTATCCCCTCGCCAACGATCACCGTTGCGGTGAATATAGATGAGCCCGGTGATACGGATAACCCTGGCCCAGGCCCCGTTGACCCCAACTATGATCTACCAACAGTCAGAGGCAATGAAGGTCATGAGAACCATTTGGTAGAACTTGACCGTGGTTTCCCGGCCACGGTGACGTTCATTATTCCTTCAGGGCTAACCACCGGCGTTTTTATTGATGTTTACTACGGCATTATGGGCGGGACGCTGGCTGACACTTATAACGTCACCGGTAGTGAAGCTCCCGATTTCGAGGTTGCGTTGGAGATTGGTTGGGACATTATCGAAATGTATGGCAACGGCGATGCCATACCTTGTTATTACAAGGTTCGCGATGCAATCAACTACAAGCACTCTCCCGACCAGAGCGTCAAGGTTGAACTCTACAGCTTGTCGGGGCTTGCAGATCCGGTGTTCTCGGTACTCAATACAGTGGGCAGGCTTGGATGCTTCGACCGCTTGACGCCTCCGCTAGTCCCGGCGCCTTGGGTGGCAGTCCCTATTTTCATCAAGGACGACGTAGCTCTTCAAATCGGTGACCTCGTCGTTGTGCATGCGGCCAGGTACGCATTTGCCGATAACACTACCCCGTTAGATACCATGGAAACGACGCCTAGAGAGATATCGTTCAACGACATCGCGGATGGCTTCACCATCAACCTCTTGCTGGGGTTGTGGTTCAGGGACTTTACCGGGACCGGCGGTCGTGGTTGGGTAGGTGTGCGCTGGAGTATCTATCGCCCTGACACGACGGATCGCGGTACCTCGGATGAAGTTCAGGTGCGATGGGATTTCCGTGGTGCTTACCCACCACTGGGCACCTGTGTGCCAGATTCGACGCGAGCGCTCGGGTCGCTGTGATCCATGCATAACCCTGTTGGCCTCTTTGTGGGGCCACAGGGTTTTTTATTGCGGCTTGCTTAATCAACGCCAGGGTTGTGTCGAAGCTAGATGATCTACTCATAAGGAAAGTCCTACATAAAAAGGTAATTCCAATCCTTAGTCTTTGCGCCGTGGAAAACGGAAGGCCGGTCGATATGGCCTTCGGGTTCGAACTGGTACTTTTTCTGAGGTTCATTGGCAATGCACACGATTAATTCTTCTGACTTTAAACACTCCAAATTATCGGCAGCGATCAAGCTTATCGCTGTTGCCCCAATGTGTTTCCTGAGCGCTCAAACCCTGGCGCTGGAAGAACTGGACGGAACGACCAAAGACGTCTATCCAGTGACGTACGTTGATAACTTTCGGCTGAAAAACAACGCCACGCTGAATGTTCATAATGGTGGGACAGTGCGCGACATTCAGTCGGTTGGCTCGACGGTAAACCTGACAGGCGCACGGGTTTCATCCACTGCCAGTACCACCGCAGTGATACTGACCAACAGCACTGCACACATCAACAATACCCTTATCACCAGCACTCGAGCGGGCGGTCTGGACGTGGTTCGCAATCCGTCAACGCTCACGGGGTCCTTGGCAGAGGTCAGCAATAACAGTGAAATTCACGGCGCGACTTATGGTGCCAATGTAACTTCCTACAGCACCTTGAACCTCAATGACTCGAAACTGATAGGTGGTTCCCAGGCCGGGTTGATCCTTCGCGGTGGCGCGGCCAATGCGGTCAATAGTCAAATCATCGGTGCTACCGACGGCATCCGCATGACCCGCGAACACAGCACCGTCCCCAACTCGCCGGAACTGCGCTTGGAAGGTACACGTGTCGAGGGGCTGACAGGCTCTGCCATTGTGGTCGATACACCGATCACTGCTGAAATTGATGTCAATAACGGTTCTACCCTGATAGGCAATAACGGCAACTTGCTTGAGTTGAAAACCGGCGGCAACGCCAACATGCGCGTCAACAACAGCGCGCTGACCGGCAATATCCAAGTGGGCACCGGCAGCGTCCTGGACCTGAGCCTTGACAGTGCCATCATGAACGGCGACGTGATCAACAACGGTGGCACTGCCAGCGTCGGCTTGAACAACGGTTCGGTCTTGACGGGGCGACTGGAGAACGTCGACAAGCTGGCGATCAACAGCGACGCCACCTGGGTCATGGTCGACAACCAGCAGGTCGGCGACCTGTCCCTGAACGGCGGCAACATCAAGTTCGGCGATACGGGGCACTTCTACCAACTCGACGTAGAAAACCTGTCGGGGAACGGCACCTTCCTCATGAGCGTGGACTTTTCCACCCTGAAGGGCGACTTCCTCAACGTCACCGGCACATCTGCGGGCGAGCACCAACTGTTGATCGCCAGCAGCGGCGCAGACCCCTTGGGCGATGACCGTTTGCACGTGGTACATACCGCAGATGGCGTTGCCAAGTTCAGCCTGCTGGGTGATCGCGTGGACGTGGGGACTTACTCCTACAGCCTGATCGATGACAACGAGAGCAAGGACTGGTACCTCGACCCGGACAGCAAAGTGATCAGCCCGAGCACCAACTCCGTGCTTGCGTTGTTCAATGCGGCGCCAAGTGTACTGCTGGGTGAAATGACCACCCTGCGTACCCGCATGGGCGAATTGCGCTTCAGCGACGGCAAATCCGCAGGCCTGTGGACTCGCGCCTACGGCAACAAATACGAAGTGTCCAACGACAAGACGGGCTTGGGTTATAACCAGTCGCAACGTGGTTTTACCCTCGGTGCCGACGCGCCGGTAGAGGGCGGCGACGGCCAGTGGCTGATCGGTGCCATGGCGGGTCACAGCACCTCGGACCTGGACCTGAACCGTGGTAGCAGCGCCACCATCAACAGCTACTACGTGGGCGGTTATGCCACGTGGATGGATGCCGAGAGCGGCTTCTACTTTGACGGCGTGCTCAAGTTCAACCGCCTGCACAGCGAGTCCAAGGTGGCGATGAGCGACGGCAAGAAAGCCAAGGGCAACTACACGCAAAACGCGATGGGCGCGTCGGCGGAAGTCGGTCGCCATATCAGCCTGGACGATGGTTATTTCGTCGAACCGTATGGTCAGTTGGCGGCGGTGATTACCCAGGCCCAAAGCTACACGCTGGACAATGGCCTGGACGCCAAGGGCGACCGTTCAAGCTCGGTCATCGGTGAAATCGGTACAACGGTGGGGCGCAATATTCAATTGGAAAGCGGCGGGGTGTTGCAGCCGTACCTGAAGGCGGCGGTGGCCCACGAGTTCGACCAGAGCAATAAGGTGTTCGTCAACGACAACGCGTTCAACAACGACCTGTCGGGTTCGCGCCTGAAGCTGGGGGCGGGTGTGGCGATGTCGGTGTCGCAGAACCTGAAGTTGCATGCGGATCTTGAGCGCAGCACCGGGAAGAACATCAAGCAGCCGTATGGGGTGAATGTGGGGTTGCGGTACGATTTCTAAGTCGGTGAGTCCAGGGATTGGTGGCCGTTAAACTATACCGGTAATAAAAAATGCCCCCGCTCGAAAGAGCGGGGGCATTTTTTATGGCTTACAGGCTGACGATAATGACATTGTTATTTCCGGAGTTGGCAACGTATGCCACCGCGCCATCAGAGCTGATAACAATTTCTGTTGGACGATCCAGCGGGTGTGTAGTGGTATTGACTTCTCCAGTGATGAGTCGGGTGGCCGTATCGATGATTTTTATCGAGTTGTCTGCTTGCAGGCACATGTAGGCTTTATCGCCGTTTGGTGTGAATGCTATTCCCCGCGGCTGAGGTAGGTTCTCGAGTTTCTTGATCAGCGAGGGTGGAGTGGTCGTTGTTGAAAGTATATTCAGGCCGCCATTGGTAGATGCCGAATCATAGGTTGTCACATAGAGGACTTCTTCAGTAGGGCTTTGGGCAATACCGTAAGAACCTGTACTGCCATTGTAATAACTGCCTAGCAGCGTGCCGGTAGATTGATTGAACTCATTTACATAGTAACCCGTCGTGTAAACTCGACTGCCAGATCGGTTGGTTGTGAGTGCATTTGCAAGATTAATTTTGCCAGAGAGTACTCTTATCTCTGTATTGGTTGAGGTGTCGATTTCTTGGATGTACGCGTAGGTACGATCACCCACATATAAACGTGAGCCTGTAGGGTTTAAGCACAATGCTGAGTTAAAAGTATATCCAGTAATGGTTTTGATTGTCTGGAAGTTCCGAGTCTCAATGGCAAGTGTCGAAGACGTTTCAACGGAGACATACAAGGTTTGGCCGTTCGGATGAATGGCTATACCGCGAGGTGCCGTTGCAAGCGAGATCGTGCGTGTCACTTTACGTGTAGCGGTATCGATGACTGAAACCGTTTTACTGCCATAGTTGGTCACATAGAGTGTCGAATTGTCAGAACTAAGCGCAAGGTGGAGGGGCGTGTTGCCCACCGCGATTGCCCCTTCCACCACTCCTGAAGCCCTCTTGACCCGATACGGCGGTGAAATCTCCAACGGCCTCGCCGAAGACTTGTTCCCCGTGCCATCCAGCGACGCCAGTACCTGCACTTCCAGCGTGTCGCCTTCATGCAGGCTGCGCAGGTAATTGGCCGGTATCGGCATGCTGATCCGCCGGGCGTTGAACTCTTCGTTACTGACGGGCAGGCTTATGCGCAGCGCATAATTGCTGCTGCTGAGCAGATCAATCCACACCGCCTGCCCCAGCCGCATGAACGGCCAGCCGTCCACCCGCACGGTGTAAGCCTTGTTGGTTTCAACCTGGCCCCCCACCGCTTCTGGAATCCGTACCAGATCCAGCTCCTGCGCCGGCAGGTCTTGCACCTCCAGGGTCAGCTCTTTTGAGGAGGTTGAGACATGGTCGCGTATCACCTCATAAAATACCTGGCAGTTCATGCCGAGATTGGCGCCGACAAAGAGGTTGGAGACGGTAAAGCTGACATAGTTTTCCCCCGGCTCCGGGATACCGGGTTTGCTTGGAATATCCGGTGTGCCGAACCCCGCAGCGCCGATGATGCGCACCTTGATCTGATCGCTGGGCAGCATCGGGCTGTAGCTCACCCGGACCGTCACCACTTCCGGCCGTGGCGGCAGCACATGCTCGGGGTTCAGACGCGTCAGGGTCGGCGTGATCACTGTGCCTTCCAGCACCAGCGGCACGTGCAGGTTCAAGGCCGCCCCCACCGTGATCACCACTTCAAAGGAGAACAACGTGCGTTGGCCTGGTACTTGTACGGTGTAGTAAAGCCTGCCCGTGCCGTTCAAATTGGCGATCACGTAAACCCGTGGGATGGTGAAAGGCAGGTCCCGGCCGAACCAGTTACTGTTGATCGAGAGTTCGTTGGGCGGAGCACTGCCGCCGGCGGCGCTGCCTTCGAAATGCAGGGTAACCGTGGCGCCGAGCACAAACGCAGCGTGGCGGGTGACGGTGACATTCAGATCGCCGCGCTGGGTGTCCGGATCGAACACGTAGTGCGGTGGCAGCGCCTGGCGTGGCACGGGAGCCGGCAGTGAGGCCTGAAAGTCGCCGACATCAAGGGCAAGCGATTTCGACTGTGGTCGTTCCGCCGCGCCATTGACCTTGTAGGACAGCCGGAGACGTCCGCCTTCCAACTGGGCAATGTCGCCATTGGGGCCGTTGGGCAACTCAAAGTAAATGTCGCCGTTGCCGGCGCTCTCAGTGCGCTCGTCGTAGTAAGGGTCCCCGTTGGCATAGGCGCCTTCCAGCAACAGGGTGATGCGATCCTGGGGGTCCTGCCCGGGGTAGGCCAAGATATGCACGAACACCGGATTGATTGTTGGCGGCAGTACCCCGCCGATAGCATCGGGCACGAGTGGCGCGGGCAAACTGGTGTCGATGGGGGTGCCGATGATATTGATTAGTGTGCTCTCGGAGTTGCGAGGCAGTACACCGGTCCGAAGGCGCTTATAAGTGATCTGGATCCGGCCGCCGACCAAAGGCTGGATGTCGGCATTGGGCCACTCGATATTGGCGAACAACACCGTGGTGGAGGTGACGGTGAAATTGTAGAAGTTGGTGATGCGTACACCGCCCTGTGTCAGCCCAATGACCCGTACACGGATGGTGTCATTGAACAGGTAGCCCATGCCGCGGACTGGCACAGTAATCTTGGCATTGATGCCGTTGAGCTCGTCGTAGTTGAGAACGTCATTGCCATGACCATCGTCCTCAGACTCAAAAATGAAGGCGGCCGGCAAGAAGGGTTCGGTCGAATCATCCAGTCGCACCTCAATCACCTGCGCCGGGGAAAACCCATCGGAGGCGTTGCCCACTTCGTCGACCACATTGTATTCACAGACGTGCACGCCACTGCCGACCTGAGACCAGATACCTGGGTTGATAAATACCGTGATGGGATCCTGGCCCGAGGCTTCGAACTCGGTGACACGGTGCTCGACAATGACCCCGCCAATGCTCAAGCGAATACGATCGCGCACTTTGCGATAATTGACCGCTGGCAGCGCTCGGTTGGCGGGGTAAAAGTCGATAATGACCGGTATGGGCGAGCCTGCGCTGTCCTTGTCCACCCCAAAGTCGATGATGTGCTGAGGGAAGTGCGGCAGCGGCAGGTTTTCGTTCTCTGGCGTGCTGGCAGTCGGGTTACGCCCGCCGGGCAGTTCACTGTCAACCAGGAGGTTGAAACGCTTGGTTTCTTCGGTTCCACCCCCAATGCGCGTGACGAAGGCCTGCAGCGTATTGCCGGCCTCGCGCAAAAAAGCGCCGCTGGGTGCAAACAGGATGATTTGCTTGCTGTTTGCTGCTTCGTCGTCAGTGACGGTATGAAAGTCGGCCCGGATATTATTGAGCCGAAGCTCAATGAAGTCGCCTTCGGACTGGCCAAGATAGGGCAGCAGGATACAGATCACCCCTATGGCGGCAACATCCAGCGCGGCGCGATTAAGCCCGCCATCGTAGCCCACTACCGGGTTGCTCAGGGTTGGCAGATAAAGGGGCAGGTCAGAAAACGGTACGCTGGCAAAGGACGCCGGTGTCAGAAGTGCATCGGCGGGTTGGGGAAGGGTAAACCCCTCGCGGCGCAGATCATCGGATTGTGATGAGGACGGCGTAGCGGGCGTTTTCACGAGCAACAGCGCGGGGTCGATGTCTTGATTCATGGTCGCAATCCTGTGTGAACCGTACGAAAGGCGACCGCGAAGTGAGGGGGCCGCCAGAGGATTCAATACCCCGCGACCCGACGTTGACTAGCTGTGAGAAATGACAGTGGCGACGAGTGGTCAGTGGCCCAGGGCGGGCCACTTGAACCGCTGATGTCAGGGCTGACGGTTCCAGTGCCTGAACAACGGCTCCGCCAGAAACAACACAAACAGCAACCGCATCACCTGCATCGCCGTCACCAACGGCACCGACAGTTGCCGGCGGACGGATATACCACCTGGTTTTTAAGGGCACCATTGAAAAAAATGCCCCGCACAGCGAAGTGCGGAGCATTTTTTGCTGGGCCCTGAAGCTTATGTACTGATGACAGTGACAGAGTTGCCACCATTGTTGGCGACATAGAGCGTGGAGCCGTCTGGGCTGATAGCGACCCCGAACGGGCCATTGAGCCCTCCCACTGCATCAATGACGGTTTCTTCATCGGTGTTTATGATTTTCAGGCTGTTATTACCGTAGTCCGTGACATAGGCGAATGGTTGTTTGGGGTGCATGACAATGCCGACGGGCTGGTTGAAACCCGTAAGGGTGTTACGGATGACGTTCGTGCCCGTATTCATAATCTTAATGTTATTGGCACCTGTGTTCGCTACGTACAGTGTTGGCTTGGCACTTACGTTGTGAGGGCTGTAAGCCATGTCACGAATGTAATTGAAACCCGCCAAGGATCCCACGGTGGTATTGCTTGGCTGGTCGACGGTGTATACGTGGGGGGATGACCCCACATAAATGCGAGAATTACTGGGGTTTAGCGTCACTGACCAAGCGTTCGGGTACCCGAGTGTGTACAGGCGCGCACCGGAGGAGGTGTCGTGGGTATACAGCGCAGAGGAACGGTAGCTAGCAACATATAAGCGCGTTCCCAGCGTATTCAAAGCAAGTGCGTAAGGAGCAGTGAAACCCGTTATTTGGTTGATAAATGCATAGCTGGTAGTGTTGATAACGGTAACTTGTCCCGTGCCCAAGTTGCTTACATACAGGATGCCGCCGTTGGGACTGATAGCGATGGCGTGTGGGTAGCTCAGACCGGGAATGGTATGAATAACTTTATGGGTGGCCGTCGCAATCACTGACACCGAATGAGAACCCTCATTGGTAACATAAACGCGACTGCCATCGGGGCTGACGACCAGTCTTGCCGGTGCACCCCCTACTTCGACATGGGTAATGATCCCCGCCTGTTTTTTAATCGAATAGGACGGTTTGCCCAATTGTACGGCGGTGTTCCTGTCACCGAAACCGTCCATTGAAACCAGTGTTTTAACCCGAATTTGGCTGCCATTGGGCCGCGAGCGCAGGTACGTGCCA